>JAQBZB010000469.1 GCA_027622275.1 Planctomycetota bacterium
TTTTCGGCCGGGCTGCTATGTCCGGTTCTGCGTGACAGGCTGTTCGTCGCAGCAGATTTTCTGTAGTCCCGTCTGTCGCAATGCGTTACGTCGAGTCCGTCAGCGTGAGGAGTATTGGTTGCGTCGACTTGGAATGTGTGCCCACCATCGCGGTCCACCAGCCGATGACATCGACTGAGCGGGATCGACTGTCTGTAAAATCTTTTACCGAGTCGAACGCTCCGTAGACTGTCCGGTCACCAGCGAACAATCGCAGGGCACAACGGGTTCCCGAAAAGAAGCTCGGTGGGGAGTCTCCGGACGCCATGCGCACCGGCCTCCCCATCGGCTTCGATCTGGAACGGCCCGCTGTCGTTGTCACGTTCAACCCCCGAACTGAACCCGCGGAGATCATTGCCATGTCCCATGCCGCCTGGCCGGAAGAGAGCACGCGAGCCATGCTGCTCTCGGAGTTCGACGAGCGATTCCGTCGCTATCGTCTCTCGGTCCCGGAAGCCGAACGCGCGCTGGTGGATTCACTGAAGCGATATGGTCAGATGGCTCCGGTGGTCGTCTGCGTCTGTGACGGAGAATTTCTGTTGATCGACGGCTTCAAGCGACTGGCAGCCGCCCGGTCGATCAAAGGCTTCGACACACTGCGAGCGCGATCCATTGAATGCGACGAGCGATCGGCGAAGGCTGCCCTTTATAATCTGAACCGGGTCGGCCGCGGCGTGCAGGAGATTGAGGAAGCGTGGATCGTGCAGGCTCTGATCCGTGAAGACGGCCTGAGTCAGGTCGAAGTGGCGGAACTGCTGAGCCATCACAAGAGCTGGGTCTGTCGCCGACTGGCTCTGCTGGAACGCCTGTGCCCGGCCGCTCGGGACGATCTGAGTCTGGGTTTGCTGAGTCCGACTCAGGCGCGCCAGCTGGTGCGGTTGCCCGCGGGCAACCAGGTCGATGCTCTGTCGGTGGCGCGCCGCGAATCGCTCAACGGCGACGAACTGCGCGGCGTCATCGATCTGCTGCTGGCCAGCGGCACCACCGAGAAGAAAGCGTTTGTGCTGGAAAAACCACGACTGGCACTGGAGCAGGCCGCGGGGCTCGTGGCCCGCAGCTGGGATCCCCGACTGAGTCCCGGCGGCAACCGAATTCACAAGCAATTGGGATATCTGCTGGAACAACTCAGTCGGCTCGAGAACTGGCTGTCGCACCGCGGCCGCAGTGAACTGGCGGCGTGCGACGCAGCGATCCTGCGTCCGTCATTCGAGAACGTGATCCGCCAGAGCGCACAGGTCACAGCACTCACCACCGACTTTCTGCGCGCCTGCTTCCCTGATTGGGAAACACAAACAAAAGCAGAAACGAAAACTCCGTCAAAGGAGAAATCGGCGTGACCCCTGAACAGCGTCATGAGATCATTCATCGGTTTCACAGCGGCCAGTCGATGCGCGGCATTGGCAAAGATCTGCAGCTCTCTCCGCAGACAGTCAGTCGGGCTCTGCGGCAGCATGCAGCCGATCGCCGCGAAGGCCCTTTGTCTGCCGATTCGCCCGTGCGTCCGGAGTCGCGCAGCAGCAAGCTGGACGCTCACGACACGAAGATCCAGAACCTGCTGGAGCGTTATCCGAAGATCACCGCGAAACGCATCATGGAGGAGATTCAGGCGGACGGTTACGCTGGAGGCTACAGTATCCTCAGCGAACGCATCGCCCGTCTGCGACCGCGTGACGGCAAGCCCTTCACCGAACGCTTCGAGACCGGTCCGGGAGTGCAGGCGCAAATGGATTACGCGCTGTACACGCTGGACTTCACCTCGGAAGGACGGCGGCGGGTGAACCTGTTCAGCTACATTCTGGGCTACTCACGGCGGCAGTATCTGCGGTTTGTGGAGAGCCAGGATCTGGCGATGACACTGCGGGAACACGTGCGGGCGTTTGAACATCTGGGAGGTGCCGCCGCCACATGTCTGTATGACAACATGAAAGTCGTCGTCGATCGCTGGGAGGACGACCAGCCGATCTACAACCGTCGCTTTCTGGCCTTCGCCATGCACTACGGATTCCGTCCGGTGGCCTGTCGTCCGCGGCGGCCCCAAACGAAGGGCAAGGTCGAACGCCCGTTCGATTATGTGGAGAAAAGCCTGCTGGCCGGTCGCGAATTCCGGTCTCTGGAACACCTCAACGAAGTGACGCAGTGGTGGCTGGCCGAAAAGGCGGACGTCCGCACGCATGCGACGACCGGTGAGCGTCCGATCGACCGCCATGCGGAGGAACGGTCGTCATTGCTCGCGCTGCCCGAATCAGCGTACGAAGTCCACGAAGTGGTTTACCGCGTGGTCGATGCGGAAGGTTTTGTGGCGTGCGACGGCAATCGTTACTCGGTCCCCTGGAAGAAAACACATCCGGGAGAAGTGCTGGCGGTGAAGATCACGGATACCGAAGTGATCATCTACGGCCGCGACTATTGTGAAATCGCCCGGCACGGACTGTTTCTGAAAACCGCGCGAGGCGCAGTGCGTGAAGATCCGGCGCACGGACCGCCTCGCGAAACGCGGCTGCGCCGGGACGTGCTGCAGGCCCGGTTTGCGGAATTCGGCGACGTGGCGACACGATTTCTGGATGGCCTGTGGCAGGCGCAGCGGCAGGCTCCTTCGCAGGCCGCGCTGATTCTGGAACTCTCGGGCCTCTACCGCCGCCCGGACTTCATCGCGGCGCTGGAGCGGGCGGTCCGCTTCGGTGCGTATTCGCTGTCGAGCGTGCGGCGGATTCTGGAAATCAATGCGCGTCCGAAATCCGCGCTCGAAAGTCTGCTCGATTCGCCCGGTGAACCGCTGACGAGTCTGTCGGACATCTCTTCTCCGCCACGTGCCACGTCGGCTTATCAGTCCCTGCTATTTCCGGAACCTGACGATGAAAGACCCACTCAAGATGAAAAAGCCAGCACAGAGGAAACCTCCACGCCAGGCGTCGAGATCACAGAAGGCTCCGCAGCCACCACTGGTCCCAAAGATGACGAGTGCGCAAGCGCCGACAACTGCCAGCGTGCAGACGAAGACCCAAAAACCGGCGAAGACACTGACTCCAGCGCGACTGCGTGAAGAAATTCTCTCGGCGCTGTCCGCATTGCGAGTCCCTGTCTCACCGGAGCAGCTCGATGCAGCCCTTCAGACTGCAGAATCCCGCGGTGATTCTCACCTGGCATTTCTGTGGGAGCTGCTCGGAACGGCGGCAGCCGACCGGCAGGAACGTACGATCGCCCGCCGTATCCGCGAGGCACGTTTTCCAAATCAGGGCTCGCTGGAAGATTTCGACTGGTCATTCAACGCCGCCGCGATTGATCGAACGCAGATCGAACAGCTGGCGACCGGTGACTGGGTCGAACGCTTCGAAAATCTGGTGATGCTGGGCCAGTCGGGAGTCGGAAAATCCAGATTACTCGAAGGGATCGGACGGCGCTTGTGTATGCTGGGGAAACGCGTGCGTTACACCACCAGCGGCGATTTGATCACGCAACTCACCGCGTCGCTGGCGGATGGAACACTGCCGCGGCAGGTCTCGTACTGGACAAAGTTCGACCTGCTGATCGTGGACGAATTCGGACTCGACTATGTGGAACGGCGACTGGACCCTCAGGCCGGTCACCTGCTCTTCAAAGTGATCGCCGCGAGAAACGGCAAGTCTTCAACAGCACTGGGAACAAACATCGAATTCGATGCCTGGAGTGAGTACCTCGGCGACGCTCCGCTGGCGATGGCACTGCTGGACAGAGTGGTGGACCGGGCCGTCCTGCTGAACATCCTGGGAAAATCATACCGCGCTTCCCGTGCCAAACGCTCGAAGGCTCCGAGACCACCGGAGCCGAACACATGACGCCGGCAGACCGGCAGGACAACAATGAGCGAGTGAACCATGACCGGCCAGCCGATTACCGCGCCATCGACTATCGTGCAGTCCGTCGCGCCATCCCGCTGTCGCGGGTGCTTGAGCTGCTGGAGTTTCATCCGACACGCCGCCGAGGCAGCAATCGCCGCGGCCACTGTGTCCTGTGCAGCCGTGCAAATCCGGAGAGCAGTAAGCGTCAAACTCAAACATGCTTCGCTGCCGACCTGTCGCGAGATGTCTGGTACTGCTTCGGATGCCGTCGAGGTGGTGATCAACTGACACTCTGGTCGCTGGCCACTCACGAGCCGCTGTACGCCGCCACAAAAATCCTGTGCCAATCAACAGGTCTCCCCATCCCGTGGATCGAATCCGTAAAGCCCCACTCAAACCCATCGTCAGCCTCTCACTGACCCCTCCCAAATCCCACTCTGCAACCACCCGACCGCTACAATTCTGACCGGAATAGTGACTCACTTCCTGGCCGGAATCGACACTTGCCAATCCGACTTCGAGCTTCAACAGTGCGAACAAGTCGTCGTGGTCTTCAGCAGTCAGTGTGCTGTTCTGAAGAAGACGCCGAAGTGCATCGCTCAAACACGGCTTCAATCCAGTAGACCATTCATAGATTTCGTGAAGTAAGCTCATTGCAGTCCTCTTGACCGTGGTTGGAGTTGTGTTGGTGATGAGCACCTCAGACCTTGCGGATGGCGTGGGTCTGGAGCGTGCAGAGCTTGCGGGCGTTGATGAAGAGCGTTGCGGCCGCCGGAAGAAAAAGGGGACATTCTACTTTTCCTGTTTCTTTGGCCTGCCTCGAGGTCGATGCGAGGATTCAAGGCCGAGGATCGCCGCCGTCTTTGTCTGCCAGTGAGTATCACCCAGTGGAGTGCCGCGAGCAAGGCTGTGTCGCAGGGCCTTGAGTTCG
>JAQBZB010000470.1 GCA_027622275.1 Planctomycetota bacterium
GAACGCGACTTGCACCGCATGGTCCAGCGTAACCGTAAACAACAAGCCGCCGCCTTCCATGGTCGTTACGTCCGCGACCGTTACTTCGGCGTCATCGTTGTCCGTGATCGTTCCAATTGCGATGTCCGAGTCGAGGACGATGTTGCTGTTAGCGGCGAGAGTGACAACGAAGGTTTCACCGCCTTCCAGGAGGTTGTCGTCCAACGTGTCGACAGTGAACTGACGCGTCTCGCCCGCTGTTCCCGAAAAGCTTAAGCTGACCGCACTGTTGTGATAGTCCACCGGGTTCATCAGCGGCAGCGAACCGCCCCGGGCGCTAACATCGCTGAAGCCAATGTTGACGTCAAACGGGTTTAACACCGCCCGATCAAGTGTGACCGTGAAGAGCAAGCCACCGCCTTCGACCGCTGCGACGTCTTCGACGCTCAATCTAGCCGTTTCGGTTACCTTAAGCAGGTACTCTCCGCCACCAGCCGTTGCGCGAACGCGGATGCGATAAGCGCCGGTCTCCGGGGCGATGAAGCTGAGCGCGGCGTTCTTGCCGTCAACTGAATCCTTATCGGTCGCGACGACTGTGATCCCATCAGGGTGGATGATTTGCAATTCGGGATCCAGCGAATTCACCGGATTTGTCGATGCAGAATCGAAAGGCGTCCGAGTGTAAACGGTCAGAGCCTGGTTGATTTGGACATCGATTATGTAAAAGTCGTCTTGATCCAGCGTGCCCATAGCACTCAGGTAACCCAAGCCTGAACCGGCGTTGGTCAAACTGCGCAGCGGATCAGACAGCGCATCGTTGGGTTCCGTATCAAACAGAATAGAATCGGTGATCACAATCCCATAATCGCCTGGAACGTTGGAAGTAAGCCGTAGCGAGTAGACGCCATCGGCCGGCACGATGAAGCCAAGAATTCCGACATCGTAATTAGTGACCGCGGCGCTGCCCTGAACAGGCTCAGGCTTACCCGTGGCGAGAACGGTCGTACCATCCGCGTCGAGCAACTCCAGCGTCTGAGCGGCGAAGTCTGTGTCGCCCAAGCCCGATAGCAGGAAATCAACGGGCTGGCCGACTCTTCCCGTCAAATCGACTTCATATTCATCCAGGTCAGGTTTTACCGGAATCGCGAACTCGAGCACGTCACCGTCGGCAAGCGCTGCCAGGTTCCGGCTGAACTGGACGGCGGAGGCCACATTCGCTTGATAACCAATCGTTGCGCTGGCACCGAAGTCATGATTGCTGTCACCGAAATCGACGTCGGCGTACACGTATCGTGCAAGAATCGGGCCGGTCTCGAAGAGCTGCAATTGAAAGGTCGCGCTGCCGACATTACTGAAGTGCGGTCGATCTTCCCATTGCACGATCAATGTGTTGTTACCCGATACGCGACGTTCCTCCCAAAAGACGTTCCCAGTGTCGGAATCGATGTCATCCCAGAACGGGAGCAGTGCGTTTCCGAATGCGTTGGTCGGGAGTTCAGCGGGACTAAACGGAACGGCCTTCTCGGCACCCGCTATAATGGCTCCGTTGTTGCCGATGGACACACTCCCCGCGGGAAAAATCGAATTGCCAACGGTGGTGTTGATCGTAGCGTTTCCGTCGTCTCCTAGGTTCAACGCCGTGCCGGTGCTTGAAATGTCTATGAATGCCGACGGGTCGTTCGTTTGAACAAACTGCGGCGAGCCATCCCCTCCCACTTTCCGAATTGCGATCCCGCCCAGCCCCGCATTTCCGGCGACCCAGTCGACTTGAATCACGATCTTTCCAGAATCGTCCGCTGCAATCGTCCGCGCGTAGGAAGCCAGCGTGCGACTGCTGCTTCCGGTTTCGCTATTAATGATCAACATCCCATCGCTGTAGGCCTGCGAAAAACTCTCCGCCGTGGCCCCAGTCACGGTGACATCATTCCTGTCATCGTTCGTTGTCCCCAAGCCGAATAGATAGTATTCGTAATCAAAATTCGGATCGAGATCGCTCCAGGTGAACGTCCAAGACGCCGACTTCTGAAGAACCCAGCTTCCATCCAGAGGCAACAGCGACTGAGTGTGTGTCGGAACCGTCGCGGCTGTCGGAGCAACGTTGGCTCGATTGGTCGTCACGTCGGTGTTTTGGATGCGCAAGTCAATCTTAGTTGTCGCACTCGACTCGTCAGGAAGGTCGTTGATCGTGCTGTCGTTCGTCGCGGCGGTGAAGCGAGTCCAATTGTTGGGCGACGTCAAATTGAAGAAGTCTTCATCGAAGTCGACGCCGACGAGTTCGCCGCCTATGATTACTTTCGCGTCTGCGCTGCCGAGCACGCCAAAACGGCCCGAGCCGAATTGCAAATACGAATCGCTGATGTCTAACTCGTTGTCCCCCTCCGTGTCGCCTAGCTGGTCCTCGAGCGCAGCGTTGCGGAAAACATCGAGATTGAAGTCGGTCGCACCCGCGCCCGTCACACGCATCGTGACAATGCTGTCAGACGCGATTGCTTGCGGGGGCAACGCGACCGATGAGCCATCAGCAGCACTCGTCAACTTGGCCGAGACACCCAGGACTTGGACCGAGACCTCGACCGCAGCAAGTGGTTCGAGTAGGGCCGAAATTGTCTGCCCACCCTCGACGAAAAACGTGAAGTCGGCTGAAGCAGAGTTGTCCGCCAGCGTTCCCAAGTTGTTGTCGCTCGAGAACATGAGTCCGCCCAACGGAGCGAGACGCTTGAACGAGGACAGTTCGTTATCCAGAATCGTGACCTCGGCGTTGTCAAGGCGCGAAGAGGTCGGATAGTTCGCCGTATCCGCCGTGGCCGTGATCGAATGCGTAATCGTCCCCGAGTGGAGCCCTTCGGTCAGCGCATCATCGACCGCACGAACTGTGATCGTTTGGGTGACTGTGCTGTCAAGGGTGAGCGATAGAGTACTTGAGAAATTGACGCCATCGCTGCTGACTTCGGTCTGGGAGTCCGCTGCCACGCTAAACTGGACGGCGCCAGCGGGCGCGATGCCCAACCCGATCGTGTAGGTGTCGGTGAGCCCCGCTTCGGAAACTCTTGTCTCGCTATCCGTCGCCGTAATATCGACCGTCGCGGCCTGCGTACCCACGACGCTCAGTTCGTACATCTGCGCCGCGTCGTTGGCACCGGTGACCATTGCAAAGTAGGTGCCGTTCTTGAGCAAGACATCCGCCAACACCTCGCTTGCTCCCAGGCCGGTCGCACTTGCTGTCTGCAACACGCTGACTCCGTCGGAGTCGATCAATTGGAGTGCAAGATCACTCTGGCTGGACGCATCAAAGCTTGTGCCCGCAGTACAAGATCCGTCGCTGTTTTGCCCGCCCGTCAGATAAGTTGGCCCCATCGGAGTCAACGTCAAATCGACATACTGAGCGGTGTTCAAAGTAAACGCAAAGAAGTCGATATCACTGTCATCATCAATGCTGAAGAACTCTGTTTCGGTCGGCAAGACACGGTTGTCGTCCGCATCCACGCCGCGGACGATGGCCACTCCAGGAGTCAGAACACCTAGATTAGTCGCAACTCCAGCCGTGTCGTTTCCACCGGCTTTCTCAAAAGCGTCGCCATATCCCCGCTGAACCGCAAGGATGTCGTCGAATTGCGGCCCGTCAAAACCCAAGTTGATGAAAGGCTCCATCAGCCGCCCGTCCACTCCGCCAACCACCGGGCAGACATGACCCAATCCCAAGCCGTGGCCGTGCTCGTGTCCCAATACATTCCGCAATGCCAGCGAGTTGTTTGTCTGGTCTTCGAACAAATTCGAATTGTCAGTATCTAGGACCATGTCTCCGCTGTTCGGAAAATAGTTGTAAGCCAGAGTATTCGAACCGGTTTGGCCGTCGATCGGATGCGCCGCAATCCTGACATCGCCTCGAACATCAACCTGTCCGGACGTACTAACGAACGGCGCGCCGTCGTCGTTCGGCTCGTAGAGATAGGTCAAGCCCGAGACTGCTCCCCATCGCTGGAAGGTGCTTTCAAACAGGGAAAACCACGGCTCATCGGTCAAATCCGAGTTCTTCGTCGAAACCCCGTAGATTTCTCCCAAGAAGGAGATAAGGCTGCTATTGGAAACCGGCTCGCCGACGCCGCTGGACACCGAAACGCCATCGGGTAAAAAACTCCAAGTCAGCGTCGTGGGGTCGCCTTGCCGCAATCCAGATCCGTCGCTGGCAGTCTCCGTCCAGCGATCGTCTTCGGCAAACTCGAATCGCTGTACCGAACCCGCCGCTGCCGGAGCCGAGCCTGGCGCGTACAACACGTCGGGATGCGCCCCAATGAACCCGGCTGACGTACCTCGCTCGTACAGCGGCTCGGGAATCAGCGGTGCAACGCGAACGATCGCCGCGTCCAACTCAGTGTCCGCAGCAACGCCAGCTAATAACCACCGGGCTTCTAGAGGTTCAAAAAACACGGAGCGTGCGAAAAACTGACGGTAATACCTACGATTTCGCCGGTGACGGGAAAGTAATGAGGCGATACCGTGCCAAATCTGCTGTCGACTGGGTCCCGGCATCCTCAATACTCCACCAGTAAGCCGTCCTTATTTCCTCTCCCGCCTGTCGGGACACTAAGGGCCTTAGTATAGCAATGGGCGTAACCAAAGTCGTCACAATTGTCTCCGCCCTACGCCATTATTTCCAGTCGCCTGGTGCGCATATCATAGACAAATAGTATAAACATCGGGTGGCGAAGGAGTCTTCAAGACCAAAGGAATTCAATGACGGGTGCGATCTGTTGAGTCCTAAGGTTTACGGGTAGTTTGTCTCTGTTTCGTTGTGGAATTGCCTCG
>JAQBZB010000096.1 GCA_027622275.1 Planctomycetota bacterium
TTAAGAAATCAAGTTATGACAAATCTGGGGGCCTCGCGCTAGCCGTGTTATGAGAAATGCGGGCTAGGTGGCCTTGTTGGTCGATGTGCCTTCGACGAATTCAGCGCGTCCCGTCAATCCGACGCAAGATAGTTTCCCCAACGGGCTCTCCACAAGTTTTGCTTCGAGCAGCTCGACGTCCGTGAGCGGATTTGCCATGAAGCCGGGAATCGGGCCGAGGTTTTGTTCGGTCAATTCAACGACGTCAGTGCCTTCACCGAGGCGAATCCAACCTCGTACCCGATTCTCGACCGGCTTCTGCCCTTCGTTCAAATGGAGTTCTGGAACGAGAACCTTGGCGACGATGACACGTTCGTTGTCATCGACCTTCATCGCCAGTTTGAATTCGATCCAACGACACTTTTTTCCGTCTGCCGTGGCGGTGCCGACGGAGGCCATGCGAAGTTGCCCGGTGGCGTCGCGTTTTTGATCTCCACGGGTCATGGTGACCTTGGTATCAAACAGCACCCAGGCACCGTCCACGGGAAGCTGGTAAAGCAATCCATCCGCCGACACAGGAACGGCTTCCCACAAGAGCAGAACGATGACGAGTGGCATGATCAGGTTGCGCGTCATCTCGACCTCATCGCGTTAGAACTCAAATTGAGGAACTGGCCACTGCCGCTTCCGCCACGGACAGCGCTGTCGAGTCGGCTATTCGACCGTCTCAAGATCGTTCTGATAGTGCTCGATCGCTTCGGCCGGATTCAGGTTAAATAGTGCTCGACCGTCGGCACGCCACTCGGGACCGTCGAGCCGAAAGACGACCGTCGCCGCACGCAGATTGCTGACAGCTTCGACGTCCTCCATGCCGCCACCTGCGATGGCCTCGAAGCTGATCGTTACGCCAACTAACGCCCGATAACGACCCGTCCGACGATCTCTTGCGAACGCGACGCTGTCGTCGAAGTCGCAGTTCAACCAACGCAACCCCCGCGGCTTGCCGCTGGCCTGCGCGTGGCTGACGAAGTCGGCTTCGAGCCACTCGCGGCGCAACTGAAACGTCGCGCGAGCGTTTTTCAGAGAACTGGCTTGTTGGCGTCGACTCCACCAGACCAACACGGCCAGCGCGACAAGCATGACGACCAGCACGACAAATCCGATTAATAATCCAGGCAACATGTGTTGGCTCCTTGGCCGACGATATCCAACGACCGACTCACCCAACAAGATTTACGTCCAAGATCATCACAACGTCGACGAATACTCGAAGATTCGTTGGCTACATTGTATCCTCGCCAAGCCGGTCACGGCAACTCATGGATTTTGTCATTCGTTGCTCTGTGATTCGCGTTTGAGTAAACTTTCGCAGTCGAATCTCACTGCTTTGAAACGGACGCCTTTGAAACCGCCACAATTCTAGCAAAATCACTTCACGAGCAAGCTCATGCCGATCGAGACGACGTGCCCCGGCTGTGGTCGGAAGCTTCAAGTCGGAGAAGAACACGCCGGAAAACAGGCCCGTTGCCCGTTGTGCAACGAGATCTACTCCGTGCCGTTGTCGGTGGCGGATGGAGCGGCGACGACCGCCGAACAAGCCGTTCAGAACCAGTGGCGGATGCGAACGCCCGAGGGCCAGACCTACGGGCCGGTCAGCAACGGTGATCTGGACGCCTGGGTCCGGGAGGGGCGAGTCAGTGCCGATTGTTGGCTCGCTTCCGACACGAACACGGACTGGGTGCATGCCGACGCCGTCTATCCCGCACTTACCGAGCCCAAGAAGAAATCGCCAGTAGCGGCTCCTCGCCCGGTCGAACGCTACGTCGCCGGGCACCGTGGTGGATTGATCCTCGCGTTGGGGATCATCAGTTGGACGGTGTTTTGTCCGATCTTCGGGATTTGTGCCTGGGTGATGGGAAGCGCCGACCTCCGCGAGATGCGAGCAGGACGCTTGGATGCCAGCGGCACCGGGCTCACGCAAGCGGGGCAGATTATCGGTATGTTACACGCTCTGTTGACGATTATCGTGATCGTCGTGTTTGTGTTTGTGCTACTGCTGGGAGTCGGCTGGCGGTAAGTCACCGAGTGAAAAATGGCGATTGAGACAATCTGTAAAGGCTGTGCCCGCAAGCTTCGCGTCGGTGACGAGTACGCGGGCCGCAAGGCCCGCTGCCCGCACTGCAAGACGGTTTACGACGTTCCCGCAGCCAGCAACGACGGGCCATTCGAACTGTCAGTTGGCACGAGCGACCTCTGGCTACTGCGCACCAAAGATGGAGCGGTGTATGGCCCAGCGTCGAAGTCCGACCTCGACGGTTGGGTGCGGGAAGGCCGAATCGATGCTGGATCACAGGTCCGGATGGAAGGCGAAGCGACGTGGCGGCCGGCGAGCGCGCTCTATCCGTCACTGCTGCCCAAAACCGCGCCAAATGCAAGTCCGTTGGCGAGCGAGCCAACATACTCCGCGCCCGTTGCGAACCCCTACACTTCGCCTCGCGCAGCCGGGCGTTCGGCTGGACCATACCGTCCCCATCGCGGTGGGATGATTCTGACGTTCGGGATCGTTGGAGTCCTCTGTTGCCAGATATTTTCTATCGCTGCCTGGGTGATGGGACATGCCGACATGAAGGAGATTAACGCGGGAAGCATGGACCCCGAAGGTCGTGGCCTCACGCAAGCCGGAATGATCATCGGCATTGTCGGCACGATCTTGTTCGTACTCGGCACCGCATTGCTGATCCTCTTCGTCGCGTTCGCGGTCATCGGCGGTGCGATGATGTGATCGTCCCGGTGCCGGATCAAGCGATTCGCGAACGGACACACGATCGATTGTCGCCAAATGCACGACTTAGCTGCGCCTCATCCCGCCTTGACAAGGATTCTGGAGCCGATAATCTGGTGAATTCGATTTTGTTCGCGCGAATCCGTAAGAGAAACAGCTCGACGTATGCCCACGATCAACCAACTGGTCCGTAAAAACCGCAAGCAAAAACGCAAGTTCACCAAGGCTCCGGTCCTTGGTCGCTGCCCACAAAAGCAGGGGGTGTGCTTGCAGGTTCGGACAATGACGCCGAAGAAGCCGAACTCGGCGCTTCGCAAGATCACGCGTGTCAGACTGTCGAACGGCAAGGAAGTTACGGTTTATATCCCCGGCGAAGGCCACAACCTGCAAGAACACTCGATCGTACTGGTGCGTGGTGGTCGTGTTCGCGACTTGCCGGGTGTGCGTTATCAAGTCGTTCGGGGAGCACGAGATACGCTCGGCGTGAATGGCCGCAAACAGTCTCGCAGCCGATACGGTGCGAAAAAGTCATAGATCTAGTAAACCTTCTGATTTGAAGAAGTTGAATTAGTATGGGTCGCATAACTGCTAGTCGTAAGCAACTGAAGCCGGATCCCAGGCATGGGTCGATCTTGGCGGCGAAGTTTGTGAATTGCCTGATGCACGACGGCAAGAAATCGGTCGCGTTCGAAGTTTTTTACGATGCGCTCGAGATTATTTCGAAGCGAATCAGTGACCAGGAGCCGATCGAAGTCTTTCACCAGGCCCTTGAGAACATCAAACCGCAGATCGAAGTTCGCTCGAAGCGTGTTGGTGGTGCTGCTTATCAGGTTCCAATGCAAGTCAATCGCGCTCGTCAGCAGTCGCTCGCCATTCGCTGGCTACTGTTGGCTGTTCGCGAAAAGAAGGGACGCCCCACGGCTCAGAAGCTGGCCGACGAACTGACCGCCGCCTTCAACCGCGAAGGTGCCGCGATGAACCGACGCGAAAACGTCCATCGCATGGCCGACGCGAATAAGGCATTTGCTCACTTCGCCTGGTAGTCGATTGAAATCACTAGCCGCACGGATCAAATCTCGTTGCGGCTATTTTTTTGCGCACGGGTCAATGTCTTCCGGATACGTTTCGCAACACGAAAGGCAAGCGATGACAAGTCGCTGACAACATTCGATGGCACGAAAGCTGGAACTGATCCGCAATATTGGGATCATCGCGCACATTGACGCGGGTAAGACCACCGTGACCGAGCGGATGCTCTATATGAGCGGGGCCAAGCATCGTGCGGGCGACGTCGACAAGGGAACGACAACGACCGACGACGACCCGGAGGAGCAAGATCGCGGGATTACGATCTATTCGGCCTGCGTCACGTTCGAGTGGCGAGGCGTGCATGTCAATCTGCTGGACACGCCGGGGCACGTCGATTTTACGGCGGAGGTCGAGCGTTGCCTGCGTGTTCTCGACGGCGCAGTCGTTGTGTTCAGCGCACGAGAAGGAGTTGAAGCACAAAGCGAAACGGTGTGGCGCCAGGCGGATCGTTATCATGTGCCACGCATCGCCTTTATCAACAAGCTCGATCGTGAAGGAGCGAACTTTCAGACGGTGTTCGATGAAATCGCGAGTCGCTTGCAGGCCAACCCGGTCGCGATCCAGATTCCGATCGGCCAAGGGCCGGCTCATTTCGACAACGCGTTTCGCGGCGTGATCGATTTGGTAAGCATGAAGATGCTGACGTTCCAAGAAACGGAAGTGACCCGCACTGACATTCCAGAGGATCTCCAGGACGAAGCAGAAATGTGGCGCGACGTGATGCTCGACAAGCTGTACGCGTATAGCGACGAGCTGATGGAGCTGGCGTTGCAGGAAGCTCCGATTCCAGCATCGTTGCTGAAGCGGGTCATTCGAGACGCCACGATTCAGATGCAAATGCAGCCCGTGTTATGTGGCTCGGCCCTGCATTTCATGGGCGTTCCGCCGCTACTCGACGCAGTTGGGGATTACCTCCCAAGCCCGGCTGACATGCCTGCGGTTGAAGGGACCGGCTTCGATAAGAAGGGGCACGAGCAGAAGCTGCAACGCAGGCCGGAAGTGGGTGAACCGTTTTGTGGACTTGTGTTCAAGGTGCTGCCGGCGAAGACGGGCGATTTGTCGTGGGTTCGCGTCTACTCGGGCGAGCTGAAAGCAAATTCGCGAGCACTGAATCCGGGGAAGGATAAGAAGGAAAACGTGGCCCAACTTTGGCAGCTGCACGCGACCAAGAAAGAACAGCAAATCGAGGTCGCGACGGCGGGCGACATTGTCGGTGTGATCGGACTGCGCAATACCATCACCGGCGACACGCTCTGCGATCCGCGCGCGCCGATCTTGCTCGAATCCATCCAATTCCCTGAGACGGTGATGTCGATGGCGATTGAACCGGAATCAACGACGGAGCGGAAGAAGCTTGACGAAACGCTGGCTTTACTGCTGCGCCAAGACCCCACGCTTCAAGTTCAGACCGGCGAATCCGGCCAGACACTCATCAGCGGGATGGGTGAACTTCATTTGGAGATCATCAAACATCGATTACTTCGCGATTTCGGCTTGAATGTGAAGTTCCACAAGCCACAAGTGAGCTATCGGGAAACGATCGACCATGCTGTGGAGGTCACAGGTGTTTGCGATCGCATGGTGGCCGGCCAGGCGTTGTTCGCGAAGGTCACGCTGAAGATGGAGCCGGCGGATCTTGAAGGCGCGGGCGTTCTCGTGCTTAGCCAATGTCCGCCCGATACTTTGCCCGGCGGAGTTCTCGACCTGTTGATCGAAGAACTCGGCGCTCACGGCGAAGGGGGCGGCCTGGTCGCGGGCTACCCGCTGACGAAGCTTCGCGTGACCGTGCTAGGTGGCGATGCCGGCGAGGATACGCCGAATGAGCTGGCTTTCAAGATCGCGGTGAGCGATGCGTTTAACAAAGGTCTGGAGCAAGGGGGCAAGGTGCTGCTCGAGCCCATTATGAAGGTCGACATTGTGACACCCGAGGAATATCTGGGTGATTTCGTCGGCGACCTTCAGCAGCGCCGCGCCGTGATTGCCAAGACGGAACATCGCGGGCTGTTGGCGGCAATCGAGGCACATGTGCCGCTGCGTGAGCTGTTTGGCTATTCGAGTTCCATGCGCAGTATCAGTCAGGGACGGGCCGGCTGCTCGATGGAGCCGTTTAAGTACGCTCCCGCTCCGCCAGAGATCATGCGAGAGTATGAGATTTGATCGCATCCACGTGCTCCCAGGAACGGTCCCATCGCCAGCTCTTTCCGAAGACAGCTATCGTGGGAACATTTCTTCTAATGCCGCGTGACGCCGCGAAAATGCTTGACGTTACTGGCTGGCCAGTCTAACCTGCCGTTGCAGACAATCGCACGCCGCATTCGCACGAACAAGGAATCAAGAGATGCCGAATCTCACCAGTCTTTCACGCCGCCGGTTTATTCAAGGAACTGCTGCCATGCTGGCCGCTCAGCCGCTGTTATCGCACTCTGCCGGAGCGAACGAGAACGCCGGTTATCTTCAAGGCCGGCTCTACAAGACGCTGAAGATTGGCATGGTCAAGGTCGAGGGTTCGTGGGCCGACAAGTTCCGTGCCGCGAAGGAAGCTGGCTTTCACGGCATCGAACTGAATGCCCCCGGCTTCGACATTGCCGAAGTTAACAAAGCCATCGCCGACACGGAGTTTCCGGTCGATGGAACCGTCTGCGCTTCGCATTGGCAAGTCCGTCATACGAGTCCCGACGCGGGAGAGCGAGCACAGGCTTTGGAAACATTGAAGCAAGCGATCCGCGATACCAAAGCCATCGGCGGCAACACGGTTTTGCTCGTCGTGGGCAAGGGAGAAGATGGCACAGAAGAAGAATGCTGGAAGCGTTCGGTCGAGAATATCTCGAAGGCGTTGCCGCTGGCGTCCGAGCTTGGGATGTACATCGCCATCGAAAATGTCTGGAACCAGTTCCTCTACGACCACAGCGGCGGGTCGGATCAAACGGCGGCGAAGTTCGTCAAGTATGTCGACGAATTCGACTCGCCGTGGGTCGGGATGCAATTCGATATCGGCAACCATTGGAAGTACGGCAGCATGGGTGATTGGATTCGTGCGCTTGGCCCACGGATTGTGAAGTTGGACTTGAAGGGCTTCTCACGCAAGGAAAGCAAGTTCACCGAAATCGGCGAAGGCGATATCGATTGGGCCGACGTTCGCAAAGCCTTGGCCGAGATCAAATACACCGGCTGGGCCGCGGCCGAAGTCAGCGGCGGCGGACCCGATCAGCTGCGCAAGATCTCGCAGCAAATGGACCGCGTGTTTGGGTTGACGAGTTAGAACGAATCGCGAAGTAGACTACGTTCGATTTCGCCAGTAACCGGGCCGCCTCTTGGCGTGCGCGATCGCGATCACAGTGATCAACGACTCGTTCCTACGAAAGATGATCTGAAAGGGATACCGCGCAAGGTTGCACGACCGGTGAACTTGATCAACTTTGGGATACCGTTCGGGATCACTCGAGATTCTCTTTAACGCTCGGTCGACCGAGAGAGCAAATCCTCGTGCTGCGACTTGGCTTTGCTCGGCGTACCAATCAGCGGATTCTTCGAGTTCTAAAGTCGCTTCCGGATGAAAATCAATCCGCATCGCCAATTCCATGTTTGCGGAATAGACGCTGTCGGACGTCGACCCACGGTTCTGGCGTGACAATCCCTGCATCCAAATCCGTCGAGCGACGTTCGATTTCGGCGAGCCACTCGTCGGAGAGAGTCGGTGGTTGATCGTCAGGCACCGACGCGGCCAAGTCGTCGATCAATCGTAAGCGATCAGCGATTGATAGCTCGGCGGCCGCAGAAAAGACTGATTCGTATTCTGGCATACGTGAGTTCCTTCGCATCTGAACCAAACTCGCCTTCAAGGCCACGGCACACGACAAAACGGACACTGATATATTTTAAGCGAACAATCGGCAATTAGAAGGCGATGCATCTAAACCAGCTTCCAACCCTTCCGATACTCGCGGTGAATCAACGCATCGACCTCGGGCGCGTTGGTGGCTTTAAGTGCCTTTGCGTCCCACTCCAGCTTCTTGCCGGCGCGGAAGGCCAAGTTGCCGAGATGATTGGCTTCGGTCAGCCAGCCGGCGTACTCGAAGTTGCACGTCGTCGGTTCACCCGTCTTGCAGGCGTGAATCCATTCGGCGTGATGACCGAGCGATGGCGGAATGAACGGCTCGGGACGTTTGAAGTCGGCGAACTGGTCTTCCGGCAGCAGCGTGTGCTTACCATAGTCGGCCAACAGCATTCCCTTCTCGCCGATGAACAGCACGCCGTTGTTCCACGCGGGGATGCCGCCGTCTTTCAAGATCTGCGGCTGGTGGGTTCCCTGATACCAGGTTAACTGTACCGGCGGCAGATCGCCGCGTTGGCCGTATTGATAGGTGACTTCCATCGAAGCGGGAGCGATCTCCGGGTGCGGCGACGGGCCGGCGGCTTCGATCGTCAGCGGGTGATCGAGCTTCAAGGCCCAGAACGGCAAGTCCACCCAGTGGCTGCCAAGGTCGGACATTGTGCCGTTGCCAAAATCCCACCAACGATACCACTTGGGACCAGGGAAGTAGACGTTGTTGAAGGGCCGCTCGGGCGCTGGGCCGAGCCACAGATCCCAATTCAACGTCTCGGGAATCGGATCGGCGGTCTTCGGTCGATCTTGAACGAACACAATGTCGCCGGAAGCCTTGGCCGCTTCTTCATTCGGTTGCCAACCCCAGGCACGGCCGACCCAGACATGCGCCTCGGTGACCGCGCCGATCGCTCCGCTTTGAATCAGTTCCACCACGCGGCGATAGTTTTCAGTCGCGTGGATCTGCGTTCCTTGTTGAGTCGCCACGCCCGCCTTGGCCGCCGCCTCGCGGATCACTCGCGCTTCCCAGATGCCGTGCGTCAGCGGCTTCTCGCAATAGACGTGCTTGCCCAGTTGCAAGGCCGGCAGCGTTGCAAAGGCATGCGTATGCTCGCAGGTGCTGACGACAACCGCATCGAACTCGTTGGCATGATCGTACACTTCACGAAAGTCGACGACTTGGCGCGCGTTGGGATGACGCTGCGCCGCGAAGTTCAAACTCGACGCGTTCACGTCGCACAGCGTGACGATGTTCTCTGACTCGACCGAACGCAGATTGGAACCACCTCGCCCGCCCGAGCCAATGATCGCGATGTTCAGCTTCTCGTTGAGGTTTCGACCGCGCAGAAACGCCGGGGCCGAGAATGCCGCGGCACCGGTAGCGGCCGCCGTTGTCTGAAGAAACGTGCGGCGAGACGGTTTGTTCGCGACAGCGGTCGAGCGACGAGGTATCTTTTGCATTCCAGTCTCTCCGTCAGTGAGTCGTTGAAGAAAGTTCGCGATCTGGGACTTGATCGTACGACGAGCGACCGGCCGTGTCCAGCAAAGTACGTGGCCTTTCGCTCCGCGAAAGGATGCTCGTTCGCGGAGCGAACGGCCACGTGCCTTCATGTAACCCGCGATGCCACTGACAAACGCCGGACGATCTCGGCGCGATCGCCGGTTTCGTCGAGAATCGCTTGCTGGCGATCTGACCAACTGGGACGGCTCGCGATCTGCCTCGCGCGATCCAAGTAGGGGACACAATCGAGCAATTCGGCGGTCGGACGCAGCCACTCGGTCAGCGTCCGCAGCACTTCGGTGAGTGGCTGCACGTTGTAGGTATAGGAATTGACCAGCTGGGCTTGTGTGCCAAATCGAGCGGCCCGCCATTTGTTCTGACGGACCATCATCGGATGACAGTCGTGCTGATAAGCACCTTCGTCGATCTCGTCGGACAAGGCTTGCACCAGGCATTGGACCAACGCCGCGATCGCCAGCGTATCTTCGAGATTGCCGGGCATGTCGCAGACGCGGACTTCGACCGTGCCGAAGTTATGATGCGGGCGGACGTCCCACCAGATCTCGCGGATCGTGTTGATAAAGCCCGTGTCGACCATGTGGTTGACCAGCCACACGTATTCGCTCCAGTTCCGCATCAACGTCGGCAAACCGGCGGTCGGCAGGCCCTCCATGATCTTCGAGCGATGCGATTGAAGGCCGGTTGTGCGGTTCTCCCAAAACGGGCTGCTGCAAGTAAGCGCGAGCAGCGTCGGCAGGTGCTGCATGATCCGGTCGCAGATCATGACCGCCTTGTCGCCCGAATCAACGCCGACATGCACATGCAGCCCGAACGTGACCAGCCGGCGGGCCATCTCTTGCAACAAATCGACCAGACTCTGATACCGCTCGTCGGGCGTCACCTTTTGATCACGCCAGCGGGAGAAAGGATGTGTCGCTCCCCACCACAGCCGCAAGCCAAGCCGGTCGGTGATCGCTTCGACGATGGCCAGCTTGCCGCGCAGATCGCGCTCGGCCTCGTCGATCGTCGTGCAGATGCCCGTATTGATCTCGATCACGCTCTGCATCAACTCCGGCTTAAAGCATGTCCCGGCGTCGGCGGGCAGCTCGGCGAGAACCGCTGCGATGGAACTCGACAGCGCCATCGTCTGGCCGTCGACCAGACCGAGTTCCAGTTCGATGCCGACAGTCGGAGCATCGTTCGAATTGAACGTCAGCTTGCTCATGCGCGAGCTACTCGATTTCAAAGATGGCTTCGATCTCGACCGTGATGTTTCCCGGCAACGAACCCATGCCGACAGCGCTTCGCGCGGCGATGCCGTGCTCGTCGCCGAAGACTGCCGCCATCAGCTCGCTGTAGCCGTTGATCACCGCCGGATGATTCTTGAAATCCGCGGTGCAATTGACCATTCCCAACGACTTCACAAGCCGCTTCACGCGATCGAGGCTTCCCAAGTTGGCTTTCAACGTCGCCAGGATCGCAAGTCCCGTTTGTCGAGCCGCATCGTAACCGGCCTGCTGATCGACGTCCTCGCCGACGCGGCCGCTGAGCATCGACCCGTCCGGCTTGAGCGGTCCGTGTCCCGAGACGTAGGCCATGTTGCCGGCGATGACGACCGGTTTGTAAACGCCTTGCGGCTTCGGCGCGGGTGGAAGTTCCAGGCCCAATTCTTCAATTCGTTTGTCTGCGCTCATGGTCCGCTCTGCTTGTAAGTGGAAGGGTTTAGGGTGTGCAGGGTCGGGAGACCCTCGCACAGCAAGACGACATCAGCGAGTATAAGCGATTCGGAGCGGCCACGAAACGATGCTGCTATAGCGGTCAGGCGTCTCGATTTGTTCAATTTGTGACGAAGGCAAATGAGTAGCATGGCCTCGTAGGCCGTGTGCTTTCAAGCGGCCGCAAGCTGTCACGGCCTACGAGGCCATGCTACTTCTTGCGCAACTTTTGCTACAGCCGCAACATCTCGCGCAGCGAGTGGGCCACCGTGTCGGCGTCTTGGACGAGCCAGAAGGTGACCGTTCCGATCATCAGGAGCGAAAAGAAGACGAGACTGAACCCATAAGGGTTACGAACGGACTGCACCTGACGCAAGGAAGACGAAAGCGTCTTCTCCAAGCGATGCCAGCCTTCGTAATTTTGGTGTGCTCCCGCTGCGATCAGCTGCACATTCCGCATCCCGGCCGACGCCTCCACATGCAGCTGCACGCCGAGGTTCGGGATGATCAAGCTCTCGCCCGCCCAGCGCGATTCGCGATCCAACTCGTTGACCAATTCAGCCAACATCGGCCGGACCTGGTCGGGGCGAATGTTATAGATCACCAGTCGCGGCCGCATGAGCAGCACGAACAAAGTCAAACACATCGCATAGAACGCGAGCAACAACACCCACACGAACACACCAAGTCGCAGGATGGTCGCTTCGGGGATGAACAACTCCATCGGGCCGACCACGACGAAACCCGAGATACCAACGCCGAGCGCCGCCGCGTCTCGGGCTCCGTTGGTCACCAGCGGCCGGCGCGACAGATTGATCACGCCTAACAGCAGCAAGTAGACCGACAGCGGCGACAAGGCGATACACAGGTGGAGCGGATCCATAATCGACGCGATGCCCTCGGCGGGCAGTTCCTCAGAGAGACTTCAGACGCCAGCGGAGCGGCTGATGGTTGTCTCATCTTAGGTTTGGAACGATCGCCGGTCAACGCACGAGGGCTTGGGCCGACTACTCATCTAGTGTCGACGGCAGCAATCGCGAACCGTGACAAATTGTCACCAAGTCAATCTGCTCGTCGCGGATGCGATAGATGATTCGGTAGCTATGAAGGAACCGTTCCCGAAGCTCGTTAATTCTGAACTCGGGGACGATGCTCCCGGCCAGGGGATGGCTTGGGATCGCTTCGACGACATCGATGATTCGCTCGGCGATAACACAGGCGTATTGCGGCGAGTCGCGTGAAATGTACTCACAGATTGCATCGAGATCGTCAATCGCTTGCGGCGACCAGACTATGTGAGCCACTTCGCGAGTCTCCGCTTCGCCTCATCATGCGGGACGCCTTGGCCCTCGTCGAGTTGCGAGAGTCCTTGCTCGACCTTCCGCCGGACATACAGTTCCGCCATGACATCAGACACCGAAACATCTTCGGGCATCTGACGAATCATTTCGAGAATGGCTTCTTTCGGGGACATGGTCATCTCCATACATGATGGCCGATTCGACTCAGCCATTATACATTTCCGTGAGCCGTCCGTCGCCACTCGCTGCCAAAGCCGGGTGCGAGATCGTTGATCCCACGACGCTTGGCATGATGCCGCCGAGTTGACCGGCCCTTCTCAGCCAACTACGTTGTTCACTGACTCGCAATACTCTCCCGGTCCCATGTGATAGGAATGACGACCATGCGTTACTTGATGCGACTTGTTTGCTTGCCAGTGTTTCTGCTGGCGATCGATGTGTGCCGGGCGGAAGTGCCGGTGAACGGGCTGACCGTCGCGGAACAGCGAAGCGGTTGGGAACTGGCTTTCGACGGCCAGACGACCGCAGGCTGGCGAAACTATAAGCAGGACGACATCAGCGACGGCTGGGTCGTCCAGGACGGAGCCCTCACGCGCGCCGAACAGGGCGCGGGTGACATCATCACAAAGAAAAAATACAAATACTTCGAGATCTCGCTCGAGTACAACATCTCGAAGGGCGGCAACAGCGGCTTGATGTTCCACGTCGCCGAGACCGCGGGCCCGCCGTGGCACACCGGCCCCGAAGTGCAGATCCAAGACAACGTCGACGGCCACGACGCGCAGAAGGCCGGTTGGCTGTATCAGCTGTACAAGCCAACGAAACCGGATTGGGCCAAAAACTTCGAGCAGCTCGCCGGCATCTCGACGCCGGACGAGACCGACGCGACGCGGCCCGCCGGCCAGTGGAACAATCTCTATCTCCGCATCGCGCCGTCGCAATGCGAAGTCGCCATGAACGGAGTCAGCTACTTCAAGTTCGACATGGGCGACGACCAGTGGAACAAGCTCGTCGCGGCCAGCAAGTTCGCCAAGTTCGAAGACTTCGGCAAAGCGGGCGAAGGTTACATCTGCTTGCAGGACCACGGCAATCTGGTCTCGTTCCGCAACATCAAAATCCGCGAGCTATCCGATGCGGGGCTGCCACCCGAACCGCAGGACGACAAGCTGGCTCTGAAAGGGACGCTCGCCTATCCGAAGCTGCAATGGGAAGGCTTCGACGGCGAAGACGAACAAGGCAAGATCCGCGAGCTGCGCCCGATGGAACTGACACACGCCAACGACGCGAGCGGACGTGTCTTTGTCGCAACGCAGCGCGGTGTGATCCATGTCTTCAAGAACGATCCCAGCGTCGAGAAGACGAAGATCTTCCTCGACTTGACCGAGCGGGTGCATGACTGGATGGAACCCGGCTCGAACGAGGAAGGGCTGCTTGGGCTGGCCTTTCATCCGAACTACAAGAAGAACGGCGAGTTCTTTGTTTATTACACTTCCTCGAACATCGAACATCGCACTTCGATTGTCTCACGATTTCGTGTCTCGAAAGACGACGCCGATCGAGCCGACGCCGGCAGCGAAGAAGTCATCATGAAGATCGGACAACCGTTCGCCAACCACAACGGCGGCTCGATCGTGTTCGGCAAGGACGGCTACCTGTACATCGCCCTCGGCGACGGCGGCGGCCGCAACGATCCATTCGCGAACGGGCAGAATCTTGGCGAACGGATGGGCTCGATCCTGCGCATCGATGTCGACAAGAAGGAAGGTGACAGGAACTACGCCATTCCCGCCGACAACCCGTTCAAGGACCGCGATGGTGCCCTGCCGGAGATCTTTGCCTACGGCTTCCGCAACCCTTGGCGGATGTCAGCCGATCCGAAGACGGGAGTCCTGTGGGTCAGTGACGTCGGGCAAGACTTGTGGGAAGAGATCGATCTCGTGAAGGCCGGTGGGAATTACGGCTGGAGTTCCCGCGAGTCGACCCACGCGTTCGGCAACATCGATGCCTCGAGCGCTGACGAGTTAATCGAACCGATTTGGGAATACGACCATCAGATCGGCAAGTCGATCACGGGCGGGCACGTCTATCGCAGCTCGCGATTGCCGGAGTTGCAAGGAGCCTACTTGTACGCTGATTACGTGACCGGTCGGGTCTGGGCGCTGCAATACGATTTCGACGCCGGCAAGGTCGTCAAGAATTCGAGCATCGCCTCGTCCGGCATTCCGGTCGTTGCCTTTGGCCAAGACGATCAAGGCGAAGTGTATTACATGATCGGCAGCGTCCAAGGACAAAGCATCTTCCGCTTCGAGCGATCAGAGTAGTCCGTGGGTGGTATCCCACGAGTGTGGAATCGCCCGGGGCGGCATACAAGCTCGAAGCGCCAGCGAGTGAGTGCGACTGCCGAAAACCCACTCGCTTGTGCTTCGAGCTTGGTGTGTTTGAAGTCAATCCTGGTTGGCAAACGGCCAGTCAGCTGGCTGGTAGCGAATCGCAAGTTCTGGCGTTTCGAATCGCTTGCCTCCTTCGGCGAGGCTGTGCATCACGCGATCGAGGACGCCGGTGGTGAGCAGCGTGCGTTCAACGGGATAGGCGGGTGTGCCCGTGTGAATCATGCTTTCGATGGCACGCACGAGATAAGCAAAGTGGCCAAACGGTGCCTCTTCCTGCAGTTTGAACCAAGTGGCAACCGGTTTCTCGCGGCCACGCAATTTGGCGGCGAATCCAAATTGGCCAGCCAGCCCATTCGCCATGGCAACCGTCGCGCGCAGTCCGTCACGATACTCAATCTGATAGAAAGCCGCCCGATCCTTGAGCAGCGTTTGCGGATCGCCCGGCCGCACGTCCGGCATCAGGGCTAACGCCGCTTGTAGCAGTTCGTCTTGCCATTGGCCCGCATCACGAGCCTGCCAGATCGCGTCCCCTTGTAACACGTGAACGTGTGCGACTCCCGTCTCGCCGCCGGCCCGCCGCTCGACCATGCACTGCAACGTTTCAAGCGCATGGAACCCGTAGGATTCGAAGCCGCCGTACCCGATTGCCAGGGCCGCCTCGATCTCACAGCCGATCGGCAACGACAACGGCGGCATCCGCCATGCGACTGGACACGATGAACCTGCCATGAACGGGATCTTCATCGCGGCAGCCGTCTGGTACATGTGCAAGGCATCGTTCCAATTGAACGCCAGATGCTTGTCGCTGAACACGGGCACGACGGCTCCGACACGGCGAAAGGTATCTACGATCCCATCAAAGAATCGCCGACGCGGATACATGGTTTGCTGTGTGTCGGGGGTTTGTGGATAATCGCCGTGCTCGCCGATACTGATCACGCCGGCGGCTTGCAACCGATCCGTGCCACCGGTGAGCGCCTCGTCGATCGTCGATGCAATCGAGAAGCCGTGCTTATCGGCCAGCGCGCGGCTCAGGTCGCGTTTGGGAATCTGGTCGGTGTAGAGCCCGACAAGCTTCAGCGCCGAGCCCGGTCCGCCCTGCTGATCGAAGCCGTCGAGGATCTTGCCGAGGATGACATCCGCGTGCGTGTTCGTTCCATACTCGGTCACGACTCCGGCCACTGGCAGCGGCGCTCGTGGGTCCTCGGAAAAAGCGAGCGGGCTTGGCAGCGAAACTAGCCCTGCGAACGCTCCGGCATGGCTGAGAAACTTCCGGCGATCCATGTTTTGCTCCAATCAAAGGGGGTGGTTCGGAGACGCATAGCATATCCTGTCGAGGTGGATCGAGCCAGTTTTTACGCCTGCTGCTATTCAACTTAAAGATTACTGGATAGAGTGCGAAATACCCAGACTTGCTCAACACCTGCCGCACGGCAGACCGTTCATCCGAAGGAGCCTTGGCGATGCCTATCTCGTTCAACTGTCCTCATTGTGGTACCTCGACCCAAGTAGCGGATCAATATGCCGGCCAAAGCGGCCCCTGCAAGTCTTGTGGCAACACGGTTCAGATCCCGTATCCCACCGCCTACCAGGGGAAGCCTTTACCGGCTCCGACGCGCTCGTCATCTTCGACCGGTACGATCATCTTGGTCGTCGCGTTGATCGCCGTGATTGGGACCGTAACTGTGGGAGGTGTCCTCGTGGCGCTCTTGCTGCCCGCCGTTCAAGCCGCCCGCGAAGGGGCCCGCCGGATGAGTTGTTCGAACAACCTCAAGCAAGTTGCCATCGCGATGCACAACTATCACGATACTTACAAAGCCTTCCCGCCCGCATACACGGTCGATGCCGACGGCAACAAGCTGCACAGTTGGCGAACGCTACTCCTGCCGTTCATCGACAACAGCCCCCGGTACGACCAGATCGATCTCGACAAGCCGTGGGATGCCCCCGAGAACCAACATATCGCCGACACCTTGGTTCCCGCGTATACGTGTCCTTCCAGTCCAGACGGGATGATGCCATACACAAACTATATGGTGATCGTGGGGCCGGGAGCGATCTTTGACGACGACAAACTTTGTAGTTTCAGTGACATCCTCGACGGAAGCTCAAACACGATTCTGGTCGTCGAAGTCGAGGGTCAACAAGTTCCCTGGATGGAGCCAACCGATTTGTCGCTCGACCAAATGCAGATGGCGATCAATTCGCGTCCGACCGAGCCCGGCAGCAATCACCTGGGCGGCTTCCAGGCCGCCCTGGCGGATGGTTCGGTGCATTTTATTGCCGATTCGATTGATCCGACCATGCTGCGAAATCTCATCACGCGCGGCGATGGTCAGACCATCAGCGGCTTCTAAGGATTCGAATGTTTAGCCCGCTGCCGAAGGCAAGGCTGTTCCCATAACCGACCTAGCCTTCGGCGGCGGGTTAAACGAATTCGTGAATTTCGTCTTGAGAAAGACGTGCGTTAAGCGTCGTCCCATTCGCCAAGTAAGGCATCGACGTTTTCCGCCGAGATCCGGGAGCGGAAGCCCGGATCTAAAGTGGCCGACATGAGTGAATCACCCTCTGCAGCATGCTCCCACCCGAACAGATGGCCCAATTCATGCATGACGACGCTAAGCAAATCCATGCGATCATCGGCAGGCCGGGATTTCAAGGCGGCTCCCGCGGATGAGAACTCTGCATCGTCCAGCGGTGTGGCATCGACAAACCAACCATGCCCCGCCGCATCGCGATCGATCCAAATCGTGTTTCCACTGGCCAAGCCCAGCAAGCGGCCATCGAGATCCGCCACTTGCACTCGTACGTCATTCAGTGCCCGTGCTCGATCGCCAATTGAGTTGGTCGATAGCCAACGGAGCATTGCCGCCTCCAGCAACGGTTGCACTTGCTCGTCCGTCAAAGCGTTGTCTGAATTCGGAACTGTCGCGACGGCGGGAGCGAGCAGCGGTGCCGCGACCGTCAGTGTCAAGCCCGCCCCGCTGTAGCTTGGCACGAACACATTGCCGCCTCCGGCATCCAGACTGCTGAACGTCGCGAACTCGCCGACTCGCGAACCATAAGTCAAGACAAGGAACTGCGAGCCGACCGCCGGTATAAATCCACTGGCCCGTAACAGCTCCACAGTCCCGTCCAGCGTCGCGGTGCCCGTGACAACAAGCTGGTCGTATCCAACGCCGGCACCAGGGCCATCAAGTTCGATCGTGAGCTTGCCCTGGACGCTTTGCACAAAATCGCCGGTGACCGTCAACCGTCCGGGCGAAGTCCCTGGTTTCACGTTCGCGTTATTGACCACATTGCCAATCACGGAACCATTCTGTCCTGCCAACTCACTCAATGGGCCAATTCGCAGGCGGTTCACTTCGAACACACCATCACTACTCGTCGCCACGCGAATGCCGTCAAGCAGCAAATCAGACGTGGTTACAATTCGTCCGTTGTTCTTCACTTGAATCAGTGAGTAACGATTCTCGCCCGTGATGGAACCGGTGAAAACATCGTTGAAGTTCGTCAACGTCGACAGATCGACGCGGCTACCGCTTCCGTCGGCTTGAATCTCCACTCTGCGATTGGCGCGATCGCCGGCGTCGATTTCCGCGATCTGCTCGACGCCGCTGAGATTGATGCGACCGCCGGACAGAGCGTCGATCAAAATTATGTCGCTGCGAGTTTGTCCGTTGGTGATGCTGGTCAAGTTCGCAAGATCAAGGAGGCTGTTGGTTCCGGTGGCGCGAATAGAGACTGTGTTGCGCAGGTCTCCTGCCGTGTGTGTGTACGTCGTTGCCATTGGGATGGAAAGTGTCACGCCACCTGACACATCAAGCGTCGCTCCGTCAATGTTACGAAGGTTCGGGATTTCGACCGTACCGCCGGACTGGAGTGTGATGCCGCCATCATGCAAGTCGACGAGTTGACCAAGCGTGACTTCGGTTGCATTCCCGCTCGAAGTCACGAATGTCCCTGATGCGTTGGTGAGACTGACGAAACCGTATGTGTCACCCGACAACTCCAACGCCCCGTCGGTCCAATCGGTGAGTTGGTTGATGGCGAAGTTCCCCGTGCCGTCCAAGATCAAACGGACTCCGTCGGCGGTCCTGAATTGCGGCGAGTCGATCGTCCCGCCGTTGATAGGACGAATCAGCGAGTAGCGATTCTCGCCGGTCGTGGAACCGCTGAAGACGTCGTTGAAGCTAGTCAACGTCGACAGATCGACGCGGCTACCGCTTCCGTCGGCTTGAATCTCCACACGACGATTGGCGCGGTCGCCGGCGTCGATCTCCACGATCTGTGCGACACCACTGAGATTGATGTGACCACCGGACAACGCATTGATCAAGATTGAGTCGTTGCGCGTTTGTCCATTCGTGATTGTCGCCAAGTTGCGCAAGTCCAACACACTGTCGGTACCGGTGGCTCGAAACAGGATCGTGTCCCGAACGGTGGCACCAACTGTGTGGGTGTAGTTCCGTACTTCGGGGAGCGCCAAGGCTGCACCGGCGGAGAGATCGAATGAGGCACCGTCGACATTTGTAAGAACTGGGAACGTGGCCGGGGTTCCACGACCGCTCGCTTGAAACAGGGTGCCACTGGCATTGGTCAGC
This sequence comes from Planctomycetota bacterium, assembly GCA_027622275.1. Taxonomy (GTDB): domain Bacteria; phylum Planctomycetota; class Planctomycetia; order Pirellulales; family Pirellulaceae. The sequence continues at coordinate 19,185 of JAQBZB010000096.1, forward strand.
GCCGAAAAGGCGTAGGGACCGCCCACTAACTCCAGGTTGCCGTCGGTGAACGTCGCGATTCGGCTGATCGGAATCGTCCCGTTGCCATCCAGGACCAATCGCACACCGTCAAGAGTTGACAATTGCGGACTGTTCACCGTGCCTCCGTTGCGCGCGGTGATGCTCGACGAGATCTTCTCGCCCGTCGCAAAGCCGCTGCGTACGTCGTTGAAGTTCGTTAACGCCGACAGATTGACGGCACTGCTGTTGCCGTCGGCCAGCACGTTCACCGAGCGATCTGCCACTTCGCCACTATTGGGATCAACGATCTGCGTCACGCCACGCAAATCGACCGTGCCGCCAAAGGAGGCTTCAATGTTGATCGTGTCAAAACGGTCGCTGCCGTTGGTCATGCTCACGAGATTCCGCAGATCGAGCAAGCTGTTGGCTCCAGTTGCCCGAAAGACGGTGGTGTCACGTACGATGCCCGCAGAATGCGTATATCTTGTCGCGGAAGGCAAATGAATCTGCCCTCCCGCATTGGCGATAAAGCTGCCGCCGTCGATCTTGGTGCTGCCGTTGGCCACAAACTGGGCGGTGGGGCCGTCGACGGTGAGCGTCGCGCCGTTGCCGATCTCGAAGCGGGCGTTGATCTCCGAAGGTTCACTAACCGTCAGCGAACCGCCGTCCATGATGAACTCTTCACGCGATAACAAGCTGCGAACTTGTACGTTGCCGCTCGATAGTCGCACTTTCACGTTGGTGACTTTGCGGTCGATGATCACGGCGTCGTTGGGACCGGGGACTTCGCCGCCGCTCCAATTGCCTGGGTTGTTCCAATCGCCATTACTGTCTGAAATCCAAGCGACGGCATTCTGTTCGTCGAAATCGAAGCTGGTGAAGGTGATCGCGATCGGTTGCTCGACCTTGTTACCGGCGACGTCAGACACTACCGATGGCGCGACTGTGAACTGAAAGCGGCCTTCGGTCAGTGGCTGGTCCGTATAGACGACGACTCGTCGCGACGACAACGCCGTGACTTGCTTGAGACGGACGTTCACGTCGTCACCTCCTCCGAGGCGGGCGTTGGCACCTAAGTCGATCAAGGAGAATCCGCCGAGCGAAAGACCTGTCGTATCGAGCGGCTCATCGAATCGGAGCGTAATGGCGCTGGTCTGGAATCCGACGCCACGATCGGCAGGCGACGAACCGATGAGCATTGGCGGGGTCTGATCGGCGGTCAAGTTGTACACCAGTTCGTTCGATAGCGAACTGTTGCCGCCCGTGTCTGTCGCGCGAACTTGGAAGCTAGCCATAGTGAGGCCAGTTCCCCTCGCGGGCGCGATCGCTTGTAATTCGAACGGCGCGGAAATGTCGTTCGTAACAACTCGTCCGTTCATCAGCAATTCGACGTCTCGGACTTGCACGTCATCGGTCACGTTCACTCGGATGGCGACGAGACTGCCCTCTTGAACGTCGCTGCCGTCCGGACCGGAGATCGTTGCCATCGGCGGTACGCTTTGATTATCCGCGGGCAAGTAATTCAGCACGACAAGCCCTCCGATTCCGTCAGCAACAAAGCCAATTCCCGCCGCAATGGCAACACTCTCCGGTCGACTCGGCAAACCGAACTCCGTCCGGTAATTGTCCGTGGCTTCCGGATCGGCGAGACTGACGAGACTGACCACCGGAACGTTGGCTTGCCGTCCGACCAACCCGACAGCCAAGCCTAAGCCAGACCCGTTGGGCACAACCGCCAAACCGGGAGCGATCAGCGGGTCGACAACGTCCGAACCGCTAATGACTGTCGGTGCATCAGGATCGCTAACATCAACGGTAACAAAGCCGCCCAGCGTATAGCTTGACTGTGCGCCGGCGTAAACAATGCCCGCATCCACGGACAGATGACCGCCACCTTGCGGCAAATCGATTGACCCACGACTGATGATCCGCAGTCCGCTCACTTCCAGCGTGTGCAGTTTCAAGTTTGTGTCTTGGGAGTAGAGGAAATTGCCTGCGTGCGTAAGCCCTACAAAGGAAGCGGCATCGGGAACGAGCAACGAACTGAGCAGTTCGCCACTGACGGGATCGTAGGAAACGATTTGTCCTGCGACGGCTGCGTAGATGACGCCGTCCAGAGACTCCACTTGAGTCGCATCAATATTTGCCGTGCGCAGCAGCACGGGCATCATCGGGTCAGTGATATCGATGAAATGCAAACCGCCATCGCCGGAGGCCACGGCGGCAATCGAAGACAGTGGATCGACCGCGACATCCACGGCGTCGCCGAGTAAGTCGATTTGGCCGAGGATGATCGGGTTGTCACGCTGAGTGACGTCGATTATCGCCATCCCGTGTGAGCCAGTTGCAACGTAGGCTGCGGTTTGTCGACCATTGCCATCGAGTCGCTGCGCGACAACAACCTCGTTGGCTTCGCCTTGTAGTTCTAATCGTGCCAGAATGCCGATCGGGAAACTTTGGTTGCCCAGCGGATCATCGCCACCGAGAAGTTCCGCGAGATCACTGGCACCATCGCCGTCGGTATCGCCGTTATTGATAGCGGTGCCAATAATGAGTTCGACTTCGTCGGGCACGCCATCCATATCCGTATCGGTGGGATCGGGATCTCTGCCGGATGCCTGAGGGATTTGAACGCATGATCCTGGTCCACCGGAAGTCACGGTCGCCATGCCGACTTGAAACACCGCTGCCGGGACGGAAGAAACGCCGCTCGCCGAACTCACGCCGCGGAACACCTGAGCATAATCAACTGTGATCGCAGTGTTGGCCGCGACCGCAAACTTTGTAAATGCTCCTGAACTCCCCAATTGTCCGCGCGATGACAGTCCGCCACTGATGGAATAGTAAGCTTGGCCAACGGGCACCGTACTTAGCCGCTGGCTTTCCGACTGGGTGAATTGCCGTAACAGACGGTCGGTTCCGTCACCGGTCGACTGCCAGCCGGCGTTCACCGCTGCGTCCAACGAAGCAACCAGAGTGCCGAGTGAATTAGTCACGGCTGACAGCAGCGAGTCGCTGGCATCGGCGGTTGCCAACGCGGAGACGTGGTCGCACAACGCTTCGATGTCCGCGGCGGTCCAATGGCTCGGGCGCGGTAACGATTTGAGTTGATTGCACTCGGCTGCCGTTATCGCGACTCCGCCATCGCTGCCTGAAGCCAGGATCTTCGGCAGTGCGTTGAGCAGAGTACGAGTCCGTTGATAGTCGGCCGGGTTGCTGGATTGGTTGACTTTCGGTGTGCCGGTGAGCTGTTCATAGAAAGCTGCAACTCCGTCATACAATTGTTTCTGTAACGTCAGATCTTCCTGCATTCGCTGAACGACGTTGGGATTGTTCAGGCTGCTGCCGATCAGGCAGCCAACGTAGTCACCCAGCGAATCGACGATATCGCGAATCCCAAAGATGTATCCCAAGGGCGGCACGAGGTCGCCCGCGACAGCCTCGAACAACAGCTTCGCCGACTCCTCATTCGATGACGCGGTTAGTATTCCATGCGCGGAATTGAACCTACCGTACGCAGTAATGGCCGATCCAATAAGTCCGTCGAACGGCAGCACGGAAAGAGCGAGATCGAATTGTGCCTTCTCCAGTGCATCGAGCTGTTCGTGGCACTGGTCGCCATTCGAATCCATGCCGCCGCCCGCTAGTCGCGCCAACGGATCGATATAGTGCCAGCCCGGTGCTTGAATGCCGGACCCAGGGTCAGAGACGAGCATCGTGCCGCCCGCCGCTACGGTGGCGGTGCCAACGACACGCCATACACCGGCGTCGTGATCGAAGGAGTTGATAAACGCTCGCTCGCCCGGAGCCAGCCCATCAAGATTCGGAAACGTAACCGGTGCCGGTACATCGAAGTTAGTCGAGCCTCCCGCTAAATTGAAGCCCGCCGCTGTGCCGGCCTGGATCGAGATCACCAAGCTGGGATTCTGTCCCGGCGGCAACGGCGCGGGCAAACGGTCGGGATCGACGGGAATGATCGTGGCAAGGGTGGCCATGTTGCCGTCTTGGTCCATCGCCGAACCGCTTGGGTAGGTGACGGCCATTGTGTCGATGATCATTTGAGCCTTGGCGGAATCAGCAGGGAACATCGCGCGAATTTGAGCCTGTGCCGCGGCGCCAAAACCAACGACCGTGTCTTCGTTGGCGTTTAGATCGACAATGTCACTCTTCGACATGGGCGGCAGGTAGATGTTGAAGGGCGTGCCTTGCATGTTCAACTGTTCTCGCTGGCCTGGAACCGTATGAAACGGTTTTCCTAGCGTGGCGTAGGCCGCGCCCGCCGGAGCGCCCGTCGCCGTGCTGCCGTCGATGTGGACGAAGAACTCGGGCGCGGGCAGGCCGTCGGCTTGGCCGTTGTTGTCGAGATCTTGCAGGCCCAGTTCGAAGAAGCCGTTTTCGTCCGTGACGGCGAAGACGGCTGGATTCGCGTCCAGTGAAATCGTGGCACCGACGATGGGGATGTCGCTGCCATCGGGATTGCGGTTGTACGAGTCGTACAAGAAGCCGAACACTTGCGTGCCTGGAATATAGGTCAGCGGCAACGTGCGGAAATCGGCTTGCTTGGTGCCGCCGGGTTCGCCGTCTCGATCAGCGTCCAGGGCCAAGCCATCGCGGCCCATGATCTTGTCGCCTTCGACCACAATCCGCACTTCGGTGGATGCGGGCAGCGGGGTGTCGTAGAAGAAGGTCGCGAATCGCTCGGTCGGTGAGACGCGAATATGGCCAGCGAGTCGCTCGCCATTCGCAATCAGATAGAACGAATCGAGAGTAACCGTTGCACTATCAACTTGGCCGTCGAAGCGGACGATCGTCTCGCGCGTTAGACTGACCATCTCTTCGCCACCAGTGGGCGATAGCTCAGACACACGCGTTGGCCGTGCGACCTGGAATTCAATCTCTGACGTGGTCGGTAGGTTACCCGCCAGGTCTTTGATCGCCGGGAGTGCAGTCAATTCGTAGTCGAAGTTCTGCAATGGCTCGGCGAGCGTTAGCGTCACGTTCTGGCTGTCGATCCGTTTCAATTCGGTGATGGCGATGTCCACGGGAGCGTCCGGACCGTTGGTTCGCGACAGCACGTAGTTGCCCGCGTCAAATGCCGTGTCGGCAAGCGGTTCGCTGAATGTTAGTGCAACGGTCGTTATTGCCGTTCGCTCGATCGCGAAAACATTGCTCGTGATGACCGGCTGCGTGGTGTCGAGTTGCCAATCGACCGTCGTCAATGCAGAGACGTTGCCCACGTTGTCCGTGGCGCGAAATCGAACCACATGTCGTCCGTCCGCTGTGCCGTCTGAGGGAAGTGACGTCGTGAAGGTAAAACGTCCGCTGGCGTCCAGGGCGACCTCCGACACATCATTCAGATCAACTTGAGCCAATAGCGTTTCCGGTGCCGCGCCTTCGTCAGTGACTTGACCGGTGATGGTTAGGTTTCCGTTACTCCGTAGCGTTTGTCCCGGCGAGTCCAAGGTGAGTGTCGGGGGCGTTGTGTCGATGGCCGTGCCCCGAGTAATCGCTTGCGTCGTTTGGCTGACATTGCCGGCTCGGTCAATCGCTTGCACGGTGAACGAATTGACTCCGCCCGCGAGTGCCACATCGGCAAAGCGGAACTGTCCGGCATCGTCCGCGACGGCCAAGAGATTCGGCTCGGCGAGGCGCGCAATGACGGCAGGGGATGTCTGGCCAACCAACTCGACTTGTGCGAGCGTGGTGGTGCGATCACCGACGGGAGGCGAATCAAATAGCGGTTCGAGATTCAAGCTGGGCGAAGCAGGTGGGGTGGTATCCAGCGTGAAAGTCAACGATACGAATTCGTTCGGGCGGTCGGAAGTTGCGATTCGTCGGACGCTGATCGTGTGTTCACCGTCGCTGGTCCCATCGAGCGGTAGGCCAGGGGCGAAAGTGAACGCTCCTGCTGCATCGACTGCGACCGACTGTGGGGCGTCTCCGTCCACCTGGACCTGAACCGACGCCGTTGCTCCGGTTGGCGAGATGCTCCCTTCGATGTTGGCGTTCGCCGTGACCAGATCTCGATTCGATTGCCCGTCGCGAGCGGTATCGTTCAGCAACCGGGCGGTCACGATTTGTAAGTTTTGCTCGAGTACGTTGATGACCAGCAACGCATCCAGTGGCGAATGCGAACCATCTCCATTGACGTCGTAATACTGTTCCGGCCCATCGGGGCCTGGATCGGACAGCGGGCCACTACCGTTCTGCTCCAAGCGGTTGACGCCGACGAGTACATCGAGCGGCGAGACGCTCAGGTCATCGTTGACGTCGAACGCTTGGCCCGGATTCTGCCAATCTGCCGCCAGCATCATGCGCGCTTCGAGCTGTTCCAGCAGGACCGGTCGGGTTCGACGGATCGCGTTTCTTCGATGAGTTCTTCGCCTGTTGGATCGTAGCCGGCTGCGGATTTTCATTGCTTCACCTGAGATTTCGTAATTGGCACGTGATGCGCGTGGGAATTGCCAGTTCTCAGGGAGACTACGTGCGCGGCCCGCGGAACCTTACAGAGAATGTTCGTATTTCTCGTTCCCAGGCGGGAGCCTGGGAACGAGACCATCAGAATCCTTCACGGCGTCGCCCGCTGGGGCAGCCAGATGTCAGCCCAGGGCGGCGCGGCTTGGTGCTTGCGACCAGGTGGCTTGAGAATCACAATGCAAGAGTTCACAGCCTCTCGGCACTTTGCCTTCTCGAACGGCGCGTCATGCATTCAACTTCCGCAACACTGCTTCTTCGCCTGAAAGACGGTGGCGATGAGGCGGATTGGCGGCGGTTTATGAATCTGTATACGCCGCTGCTGTACTACTGGGCGACTCGCAACGGGTTGCAGGCAGCCGACGCTGCCGATCTTGTTCAGGATGTCCTCGTGCTGCTGGTCAAGAAGCTGCCAGAATTCACTTACGACGAACAGGGTTCGTTTCGAGGCTGGCTGCGCACCGTGACGTTGAACCGCTTGCGAGATCTGCAACGCCGGCGAGGTGAGACGACGCTGGAGGATGGCGAGTGGCCGATCGATCAAGCTGCCGAAGAGGACACGCGCGACGCCTTTTGGGAAGTCGAATACCGTCAGCACTTGGTGGCCCGAGCCCTGGAAGTCATGCGTGATTCGTTCGAACCCACGACCTGGAAAGCCTGCTGGGAAATGGTGGTGAAGGGGAAAAAGGCTGCCCAGGTCGGAGCGGAACTGGGGATCAGTGAGGGAGCGGTTTACGTGGCCAAGTCGCGGGTGGTCAAACGGTTGCGGAAGGAATTGGAAGGGCTGTGGGATTGAAGAGGCATCAAGTTTCTTCGGAAGGTGCTGTAAGGTTCGGGCAGGATCGTGCATAGTCTGTGCATTGGACGTCGTTCTCATACTTAGGCTCTGCCGGTAATGCGAGGCGGAGCCTCGCCGACAGTGCGTTCCCAGGCAGAAGCCTGGGAACGAGTTTGTAGCCCCAGCGTCAACCGTGCCAGCAAATTAAACGCCTCTCACTGAGTCAACTTGCCGACTTCATGGATCTCGCGATGTCCAACGCCGCCTGTTTAGAGCAGCGAGAGCTGGAACAACTTGCGCTTGGTCAGTTGGACGACGACCAACTGCAGTCTGCCCAATCGCATCTTGACGCGTGTTCGACTTGTTTGGAGCGGCTGCAGCAAGTCACGGTGCATGATTCGGTCACGGCGGCGATGGAAGCCGCGGCGATGGTCAAGCAGGATCTGGCCGCCGTGAGCGAGCCGATTGAACAGCTCTTGCAGGAGTTCGAAGAACAAAGCACTTGGGAGCTATTGAGATCACACTCGCAGCTCGCGGCGGCAGACCGCCCGACCGGGTCAGCATTTGCCCACGAACGACCGCTCAAACTAGGTAGTGTCTTGGGCAACTACGTGATCGAAGGACTGCTGGGACGGGGCGGGATGGGGATCGTCTACAAGGCGCGGCATCGGCGGATGGATCGCCATGTGGCACTGAAAGTCGTATCGCCCAGAGAGGGGCGTGACCCCGCGGCGGCGGCGATGTTTCAGGACGAAGTCAAGGCACTGGCTCGGCTCAACCACCCAAACATCGTCACCGCGCATGATGCCGATGAAGCCGAGGGCATCCAGTTTCTAGTGATGGAATATGTCGACGGCAGCGACCTGCTGTCGTTGATCAGAGCCTCGGGAGCGCTGCCGGTTGCCACCGCCGTCGGTTACACGATGCAAGCTGCCCAAGGGTTGGCGTACGCTCACGAGCAGGGCATCATTCATCGCGATATCAAGCCGGCGAATCTGGTACTGGACCGTCAAGGCGTCATCAAGGTCTTGGATTTGGGGTTGGCTCGTTGGGGAGATGTCGCGGAGAGTGGCGAGGAGTTGGAACGCAATGGCGACGATTCGTCTGATGAACGGCAAATGGTCGCCGCCAGCCACGACAACCCGACGCGCGATCTCCTGCTAGGAACGATTGACTTTGTCGCGCCCGAGCAGGCAGAACGAGCAACGTGTGCCGACGAGCGAGCGGACATCTACAGCTTGGGCTGCACGTTGTATTACCTGCTGACGGCACAGACCGTTCGCTCCGGCCAGTCGTCCGCCGAGAAGCTCGCGGCACTTCGCGAACAGACCGCGCCGTCGGTGAGATCGATTCGCGGCGACGTTCCCGAACAGCTTGACGTAATCGTGGGACGAATGTTAGCCACGCGTCCTGAGGATCGCGTTCAATCGATGAATGAAGTGATTGCTGCACTGCAACCTTTCACGGAACGAGACGTCGAAGCGACGGCCACGCCAGCGAATCGATCTCGCACCAAGACCGGCATCGGGCTGGCAAGCGGCGCGGTTTTGGTGTTGTTGGCCTGCTCGATTGGGTTTGTCGCCAGTCGATGGCGGCGGGAACGACAGGCCGGTTTGAACACTTCACCAAAGCGGACGTTCGCGGTCGAGCAGGCAAGCCGGCCCAGAGTGCAGGAGATAGCAACAGCAACGGCCCCACCAGGCGACGGCCCGGTGGCGAGTGACACTGCGTCGATGGACACTGCGTCGATGGAAACGCTTCCGTTTGTGGAAGATGTTCGCCGACAAGTCGATCGTTTGCTCGAAACGCTGCGACAACCGGATGCGCCAGATGACGAGGTGTGGCATGCGTTTCAGTCGACGGAAGACCCGACGCTGCGTACCGAACTGATCCATCGGCTGGAGCCAGCGGGAGTGCCGCTCGAACGGCTCGTCGACCGACTCGCCGTGGAGACGGACCACCATGCTCGTGCCGGATTGCTGTTAGCGATTGGCGAGTATGATCCCGCGAATCTGTCAGCGGTTCAGACCGTCGATTTGCCGGTGCTGTTGCTGAGCTGGTATGAACACGATCCTGCGCCGGTCGTTCATTCCGCCATCGCGTGGTTGGCACGCCGTTGGCAGGAGAGTGTAGGCCGGAACAAGTCTTCGCAGTTCCGGCATGAGCAAGACGCGTTGCCGTTGCCGGAACTGCGCAAAGCCTTGTTCCCGCCTACTGGTGAGTCGCTCCACGAAGCGATTTCCGCGTTGAGTCCCGTTCTCGAACAGAAGCTGATCCCGCGAGACGGTGGCTGGTATCAGACGATGCAAGGACAGACGATGGTCGTTCTGAAAGAGCCCGCGACCTTTAGGATGGGATCTCCCGACGATGAACCCGATCGTGTCACCGGAGAACCGTTTCAAGATGAATCGCAGCGCTGGGCGACCATTTCGCATACCTTTGCCATTGCGACGACCGAGGTCACGAAGGGGCAGTATCGGGCCGCTCACGAGTTGCATTGGGAACGACCGGAGCCGGAGTTTCCTGGCCAGCCAATACAAGGTATTTCTTGGGATGATGCCGTTTGGTACTGCAATCGGCTGAGCGAGTTGGAAGGGATTCCGCCGGTTGAGTGTTGCTACGAACTCTTGCCGGAACCTGGACCTGCTGGGAAGTATCGCGAGAAATCGGACGCCTTGAGTTTGGCGGGCTATCGGCTCCCCACCACGGCCAACGCGCACTTTAGGCAACTTGGGGTAGCGCGGTAACTAGATATTGATTAAACAATT
>JAQBZB010000097.1 GCA_027622275.1 Planctomycetota bacterium
GGATTTTGAGTTTTTCTTGCTCAGCTTGCGAAGCAGTCTTCAAGAGTTCGCTTGTTCTGGGACTAGTTCAGCATGGCAGGTGGTCGCAGCACCAAGGCGGTTGAAGTCAATCGTGAAGGTGGCGACTCGACTCATCATCGTGATGGTCGTTGCCGGACCCACTGGGATGCGATTGGCCATTTTGATGTGAGTGGCCTTCACGGATTTCGGGAGCCAGGATCTTCGGATCGACGCCCGCGCCGCCAACGACAAGATCGCAACCGCCGGAGTATCGACCACCGTGCGCTCGACTCACGTCGTCAACGTTCGAGAATCGGAAAACTCGCCGCCAACTTTGATCCCGTCCATTCCGGCCGCGATGCATGGAGTCGCTCCGACGGCGATTACCAACACCAACGTGACCGGAGTCAAATAGTTATTCGATTTCATGGTACCCTCACGCCTCACCGTAATTTCGATTGACGAATTCTATCGCATATCGTCCGCCAGTGACGTTGGTCCCGCTGAAAACAAATGCTTCACGACGATGCCTCCTGCTCTGGAACGACCGTCTCCGCCGAGTCATCATTACTTCGCCGCGATTCCTTCCATTGTTCCCAGCGTTTGTAGAGCGTGTAGTAGACGGGGATCAGCACGAGCGTGTGGACGGCTGATGTGATAACGCCGCCGATGACTGGGATGGCGATGCGTTTCATGGGGCCGGCTCCAGGTGTCGTGGCCCAAAGGATCGGCATCAGGGCGATGAAATCAGTAAGCACCGTCATTAACTTGGGACGGACGCGAAGCACTGCGCCTTCGATCACGGCTTCATACAATTCTTGCGGTGTGAGCGGGCAGCCCTTTTCGAGGCGGTGCTTTTTGTACGCGAGGTCGAGATAAACATGCATGATGATGCCCGTTTCGGCGGCCAGGCCGGCCATCGCGATAAATCCGATGGCTACCGCAATGCTCCAGTTGTAGTCCAGCCAATACATGCCCCACACGCCGCCGATCAAAGCGAATGGCAACGTGACCATCGTGATCAGCGTTTCGGTGATGTTCTTCATGTTGAAGTAGATCAAGATGAAGATCAGCGCCAATGTGATGGGGATGATGATGTTCAGCCGCTGGCGAACTTGTTCCATGAACTCGAATTGGCCGCTCCATTTCAGGTGATAGCCAGGCGGAATCACCAGGCGGCCATCGGATCGGGCGCGGTCGATCTCGGCTTGAGCGTTTTTGACATATGTGCCAATGTCCTGGCCTTCTTCAATGTCCACCGGAACATTGATCAAGAGCATGCCCGACTCGCTTTTGATCATCGGCGGGCCGTCGGCAATCTCGATGTGGGCGACGTGGCCGAGCGGAACGAGCCGGTTCTGCGACATGCTGGTCATGGCCATGCCATCGCCCATCGACATACCACCAGCTTTCGACATGGCATTCGAAGATGACGCCATTTGACCTCCAGGCGCGGAGATCAGGATGCGTTTGAGTTTTTCGGGGTCGTCTCGCAACTCGCGTGGATAGCGAACGCTGATCGGGAAGCGGTATCGGCCCTCAACCGTCATGTCGATATTCATACCGCCGATGGCCGATTCGATCATGCGCTGCACGTCACCTACCTTGAGGCCGTAGCGAGCGCACTCGTTGCGATCCACTTCGATGTCGAGGTAGTGCCCGCCCATCGGGCGTTCGGCAACGACGCTGGTCGTGCCGGGAACTGCCTTCAGGACGGATTCCAACTGCAAGCCGACCTGTTCGAGTGTTTCCAAATCGGTGCCGTAGACCTTCACGCCGAGCAGTCCACGCATGCCAGTGGTCAACATGCCGATTCGAGTTTCGATCGGCATCAACCACCAATTGGGCATGCCGGGAATGGTGATCGCCTTATGCATTTCGTCCTTGGTGAGTTCGGCGAACGTCGTCCTCACAAGCGGAACGTCATTCGGCTGAATGCGGCTGAGGAGCGGAGAGCGGAGAGTGAAGAGCCGGAAGACGCAGAGGAAAGCAACGTGCCGTTCTCCACGAGGAGATTGTGGAGATGGCTCACGAGCCGGTCGACGATTCGCTTGGGAAGTTCTGACCGAATGCGCCGCATCTCGTGTTGCAGGAGTTCAGCGGACCATTGGTCTTCGAGTTGCTCGAGAGCGGAGAGCGAAGGGCGGTGAGTGGAGAGCCGAACCGGGTTATCGTCGAATTGTTCGCCGTTCGCGATGCGTTGGCGAATTCCGTCGCGCCGTCGTTCAAATTCGTAATGCATCTTCCTCATGCCCTCGTTCAAACCAGCAACCAACTCCAGGCGAATCTCACGGTTCAACTCGGGCCGTGCCATCTGCTCCACCCGCACGGCAATCTGCTCGATGTCTACACCACCCGCCAAAGCCTTCCCTCCGCTCTGGCTCTCCGCTCTCAACTCTCCGCTCTCCGCCAGTTCCGCCAACATCTTGGCGGCCAGTTCCTTCAAGTACCCTTTCTTAAGCAGTCGCTTCGGCCAATCTTCTCCCGGCCGGAGCGAAGCGTGCGTCTCGACCATCGACAGCGGTGCCGGATCGGTCGGCGTGGTCGAACGACCAATCTTGCCGAGCACGACTTTCACTTCGGGAAATTGAGCCAGCAGTTGGTCTTGAATTTGAAGCGTCCGCCGGGCTTCCGTCACTGAAATGCCAGGCACGGTTGTGGGCATGAACAGGATGTCCCCTTCACGCAGCGGCGGCATGAGCTCGCTGCCGATCTTCGTCCAGGGCACGATGGTGACGGCCAGCAGCAAGAACGCGATTCCCATGCTGAACAGCTTGTGTCGGAGAGCAAACCGGATGAATGGCATGTAGACCCAGATGCAGAAGCGATTGACTGGATTGCGCCCCTCGGTCGGCGTCTTGCCGCGCACGAAGAAGCCCATCAAGGAAGGAATCACAGTGATGGCGATCAACGCTCCGGCAGCCATCGCGAACGTCTTGGTAAAGGCCAGCGGTTTGAACAAGCGTCCTGCCTGACCTTCAATCGCGAACACGGGCAAAAACGAAACAGCAACCACGAGCAAAGCAACGAACAGACCGGGACCGACCTCTTGTGAGGCCAACTTGACTGTTTCCCAGTGGTCGAAGAGCAGAGAGCGGAGGGCGGAGAGCCAGAATGAATGGAAGGCGAAGAGTCTTCTCTGGCCCTCGACTCTCCGCTCTCCGCTCTCCGCTCTTTGTGCTTGTGCAGGTTCTCGACCATGACAATCGACGAATCGACCATCGTGCCGATCGCGACCGCGATCCCCGAGATTGACATGATGTTGGCGTTGATGCCGCAAAGTTTCATGACGATGAACGCCAACAAAATGCCCAGCGGCAAGACGGCTGCTGCGACCAGCCCACTGCGTATGTGAAGGAGAAAGATTAGACAGATGAATGCCGTGATCGCGAGTTCTTCGACCAACGTCTCCTTGAGCGTGTCGATCGAGCGTTCAATCAAGCCGCTACGGTCATAGGCCGAGCGAATGCGAACGCCTTCGGGCAGGCCCGGTTCGATCTCTTCGATCTTGGCCTTGACGTCCTCAATGACTCGGAGTGCGTTCTCGCCGAATCGCATCACGACGATGCCGGCGACGACTTCACCCTGGCCATTCTTCTCGGCCACGCCGCGTTTCATGTCCGGGCCGATCTGTACTTGGGCCACATTGCTGACCAATACCGGCGTGCCGTCCTGCGTCGCGGACAGGACAATCTTCTCTAAGTCCTCTTTGCCGCGGATATAGCCGCGACCGCGAATCATGTGCTCGGTTTCGGCCATCTCGATGACACGCCCGCCGACATCGTTGTTCGAGTCTTTGATGGTGGCTATCACGTTTTGCAGCGGGATCTGATAGAAGAGCAACTTGCGAGGATCGACTTCCACCTGATACTGCCGCACCGCGCCGCCGACCGTCGCCACTTCCGACACGCCGGGCACTGACGCGAGCTGATAACGCACGAACCAATCCTGAATCGCCCGCAATTCACCAAGGTCATGTTTGTTCTCGGTGTCCTCCAGCGTGTAGATGTAGACCCAGCCGAGCCCGGTCGCATCGGGGCCGAGTCGCGGAGTCGCTCCGGGCGGCAACTCGCCTTGGGCTTCGTTCATGTACTCCAGCACTCGGCTTCGTGCCCAGTACATGTCCGTGCCGTCCTCAAAGATGACATACACGAACGAGAAGCCGAAGAAGCTGTACCCTCGCACATCGGACACACCTGGGACGGAGAGCATCTTCCGTGCGAGCGGGTAGGTCACCTGATCTTCAAGCGTCTGTGGGTCGCGGCCTTGCCACGGCGTGTAGATGATGACCTGCACATCCGATAAATCTGGGATGGCGTCCACGGGAATCGTGTACGTCGACCAGATTCCAATCACGATGGTTATCGTGGTGAGGATCATCACCAGAAAACGATTGTCGACGCACCAAGCAATCAGTTTGACAATCATGGCTGCTGTTCCCGCCTTCATTCCGGTTCGCTATGATAGAAGTGACCTCCAACAACGTGATCGCCCACTCCGGGACCACAAACTCGCAAGCCAATGGCAACCATCCAACTAACGCTCGAACAAATCGTCGATGCCGCCCAGCAGTTGCCGGACGAAGACCGCGTACATTTGATTTCCGCACTCGTGCAGCATTCCCGCGGAAAAAAAGCTCGCGAGGCGCTTGAGGAACTGCGCCCCCGTTTTGGAATGCCGCAACCGGCGCAACGGCGCATGTCCGCCCTGCTGGCAAAGAGCAACGGGGGAACGATCACCGCTAAAGAACGGGCCGAGTTGGCGACCTTAATCGGCGACTTCCAACAGCGGTCTCTTGAATTGGCGGAAGCAGTTTCCGATCGGGTTTCAAACGCCTCGGGGCGCCAATCGCCCTCACGCCGAGGCAAGCGTTGATGGGACGGTCCCGCTTCATTTCGGAGCCGCTTCGGCGATACGTCGCCGAGCATGCTGGCTTCGTCTGTGAATATCGCCGCTTGCCGCAAAGTCTGTCCACGGCCGCATTCGAGATCGATCACATTCTGGCCAGCACGCACGGCGGGCCGACGGAAGCGAGCAATCGGTGCTTCGCCTGTCCGGTCTGCAACGGCGCGAAGCACAGCCAGCAGAAGGCACGAGATCCGGAGTCGGGACGATTGGTTCGGCTCTTCAATCCCCGGCGCGACGCGTGGAAGCGGCACTTTGACTGGAGCGACGACTTCGGCGACATCTTTGGCAAGACCGCCGTTGGCCGAGCCACGGTCGTCGCGTTGGACATGAACTTGCCGCGCGTTGTACATCTTCGCCACTGTCGGCTGCGGTAATCGCAAGCACTTGGGTTGATTCCAACAGGGCGGCCAGCCGCGTTGGCACTTCATTCAAGTGGTCGTCGGCAAGCGTTTGACTGAGCTTGAAGTAGGCGTCGAGCACGCCGCGCATCCGACCACCGATCGGCTCGCCGACGACTTGCTCCAGTGTGGCTCCCTGGCTTGCGGGCGGCAGCATTTTGGCGAGCACGTTTTGAAACTGGCTTTCGGCGTTCAGCAGAAACGCGCCGGCCGTCACGACCTCTTCACCCGGCGTCAGGCCGGCTAGTACTTCGTGATAGCGAACTCGGTCTTCGCCGAATCCCAGCGTGCTGTTGCCAGTTGTTCCGCTTTCGGTCGAGTAGAGCCATTTGCGACCAAGTTGCACTTCGCGAGGTGCGAACGTGCCAGGAGAGCGGAGAGCGGAGTGCTGAGAGTTGAGAGCCGGAGATACTCCGTCCTCTTTTTCCGGCTCTTCGCTCTCGACTCTCTGCTCTCCGCTCCGCACCATCACGACCGCTCGTTGGCCGGACCAAATCACGGCATTTTCCGGCACGGCCAAGACGGATGGCCAATCGTGCCGCAACCGAACGCGGGCAAACATACCGGCTTTGAGCGGGCGGAGTGCTGAGAGCTGAGTGCCGGAGCGTTTTCTTCGTTTCCTTCTGGCTCTCCGCTCTCCACTCGCCGCTCTAAGCCATTCGCAATATCGACGCGAATCGGCACGGTTCGCGTGCCAGGTTTGACCATGTGGTCGATGAAGGCGATCTCGCCGTGGAACACTTGGTCGGGGAGATGCTGGACCATGACTTCGACCGACAGGCCCAACTCCACCAGTGGAACTTCCTCCTCGAAGATGTCCGCAAAGACCCACAGTTGAGAAAGGTCCACAAGCTCGAACAGCACGTCGCCTTCCATCACCTACTGGCCCTCTTGCACATTCAGTTTGTGGACCGTGCCGTGAATCGGCGCGAGGATGGGGATGCGATCCTTCACTTGCTTGTCTTTGGTCAACTCGTCGATCTGGGCGTCGGACAGTCCTTGGTACTTGAGCTTTTGCCGAGACGATTTGAGCAGGTCGCTCTCGAATCCGCCCGCCGAACGACCGGACAACGCCTTTAGCGCCGACAAGTATTCCTGCTGGGCGACGATCAGATCGGGGCTGTAGAGTTCGACCAGCGGCTGCCCCTGTTCGACGTGAATGCCTTTGTAGTTGACGTGCAACTTGGCGATGCGGCACTTGCCGCGGACCCATGAAGTGATCTTCGCCAGTCGGCGCTCGTCGTAGTCGATGCGGCCGGTAGTGTCGATTTCGCGAAACAGCTCGCGACGCATCACCGGCTCGGTGACAACGCCTGCCTGTTGAACTTGTTGCACCGTGAGCGTCAAGTGTTCCGGTGCTTCGACGATGCCGCCTTCCAGTTCGACCAGTGCCATATTGCAGATCGGGCAGACGTAGTTTTCTTTCTTGCTCTTGATCTGCGGGTGCATCGGGCACCAGAAGACTTTGCCAGTGTCCACGGACGTGCCGCCAACCCCAGCCCAAGCCAAAGTGGCATTCCAGGCGGTGTGAGTCTTATCGCGGACGAAAGGGCTTGTCGCATACGCGACGCCGCTTGCTATGACCAAGACGAGAACAGCAACTTTGCGCCAATGATTGCGCAGGAATAGGAACAGTGTTCGCATGATGAAGACCCCTCTCGACCACGCTACGATTTCACAACCGCGCACGATCGAGTGGATGGTGGATCAAAGTACTGAGGCCGAAGAAATACGACCGGTGGAGAAATCGGCGCGTACCGGTTGCGCCGTCGTCGTATCAGGCGTCGACGCGAATGTGCTTGGCCTGGAGAGTCGCATCCGCATGCGAGCGGTTGCGTTCCGACACGACATGGGCAAACAATGCCCCTTGCCCGCCGTCGGTGGAAATCGTCTTAGCCAACAATTCCAACGTGCTAGGTCGTCCGTCACGGTTGTCGTCATTTGCTGGAGCCGGAATCGGCTCCTTGGTTGGGGACGGTGCACGCACCGCACAGCAAGCCATCCCTCAGCAGATGCCCGTTTCGGTGCCACAGCAGCACTTCGTCGATTGCTCAGAAGCAGAGACGACCGTGCTGCCCTCGACCGACACCATCACCTGAGGAAACAACCCGGAAAGGCCCAAGCTGACCATCAAGGTGGCTGTGACCAGCCATCGTGTTGTGTGGCAATTCCGATACATCATGTCAATTATATCTTTCGGTTCGCGTGGCGTGCCGGATTGTGCAAAATTCCCGAATTAGCTCAAGATCGAATAGACTCGTTTGCTGGCGGCATGCCGCATGGGGTGGTCTTCCAAGGCATTTGCTGTCGTAGATCTGCCGTAAGTCCAATCATGTCAGACTCCAACTCTTTCCGATACACGCAACTTGCCACGTACTTTAGCTGCAGTTTCGTGATTCACCTCATCTGGGAGAACGCCCAGTTGCCGCTTTTCGAGTCGGGAGATGCGTCGCTGTGGGACACGTTCTCGATGTGCCTGTTCGCGACGGCGACGGGCGACATGCTCTTCATGCTTACGCTTTTCCTGACCGTGGCCGTTATCCACAAGAATCTCTGGTGGCTGTCCGACCGAATGGTTTACTCTCATCCGGCAACCTGGATCGTGCCGCTCATTGTCGGCGTCCTGCTGGCAGTTAGCTTCGAACTGTGGGCGGTACATGCTGTGCATCGGTGGCAGTACAGTTCTATGCCGCTCGTTCCCTTTATCCATGTTGGCGTTACACCTGTCATGCAAATGCTTGTCATTCCAATAGCTGCCACAGCGCTATCCCGTTGGGTGGCAATGTCTCGTTAGGCCAACTTGGCGGCACGCAGGCGGAGCCACCACGCGGCCTTCCGCTCGCAATGACTTGATCCGCTCGTTCTTGTCCTGAGGGCTAACGCCGACGAAGACTTGGTCGATGCCGAGCTTCTTCGCAACAGCTCGGTGACTTCCGTCTTCGCTGAGCAGCTCGGTTTTCCGTCTAGCGGCTCTTTGAGTTGGCCTGTTTGGCGAACTGTTCCATGCGTTGGAGCGTTTCGGGGCTGACGTGATGTTCGATACCTTCCGCGTCCGTGGCGGCTGTTTTTTCGTCCACCCCTAAGGCGAGAAGGAACTGATACACGATCGCATGGCGTCGACGCGACGACTCCGCCAACTGGGTGCCTTGCTTGGTGAGTTCTATCGGTCCGTAGGGCTTGGTGGTCACCCAACCCGCCCGCTGGAAGCGGGCCACGGCCCGATTCACCGTGACGTGGCTCACGTCAAAGTACTCGGCCAGGTCGGTTACCCGGCAGGAACCGTGCGCCTCGATCAATTCGGCGACCGCTTCCACATAGTCTTCGGCAAGTTCTGTCGAGTGGTCGGCGCGCGTCCGCTGGTGTCGGTTTACTTTGGGTAGCTTCGCCATAACAGATACGCACGCTCGCAAAAACGACTTGTTCTTCATCTCCACCCCCTAAGTCAAGCATTTTCGATTGCGACAGGCAAGTGTGCGCCGGACTTGCCAGGTCGGAAAATATCGCGGTGACCCTGTTGACACAGTTTTAGCCGAGGCTACACTTGCGGCGTCAAATGTAGCGCGCGCTACATCTTTCCGGGATTCCAGCCAAACGAGGTTGATCATGAATTCGAGCATAAAGTGTGACCTGCAATCGGGCACGGGCACATGGGCGCGACCGGACCTTCGCAGCGATTCTTGCTGGCAAGTTGATTTAGCCGGTGGGCCGCTTGACCTCCGTGCTCGTCGACCCGCCTTCACGGTTGTGGAATTATTAGTCGTGATCGCGATCGTCGGTATTTTGGTCGCGTTGCTCTTGCCGGCGGTGCAGGCGGCTCGTGCGGCGGCTCGGCGGACGCAGTGTCGCAATAATCTCAAGCAGATTGGGCTGGCGACGCACAACTATCACGATACGTTCCGAACCTTCCCGATGGCCACGCACTGGGCACCGGGTGGAACGCTGTATAGCGCTCTTACCGCCATCTTGCCGTACCACGAACAAGGTTCACTTTACGTTCAATACGACGCCAATGCTCCGTCTTACGGCGTGTTCAACGAAGACGTGATCAGCCAGCGGGTTCCGGTTTACTTATGTCCGGCGATGGTGCTGCGCCGACAGGTACCGGCGCTAACCTGCGGCGAACAGAATCGGGCTGCAGGCAGCTACGCGGTATGTACGGGAACGCAAAGCGGTTTTGGATCGGTTCACAACGGGGCCATTGTACCGCATTACGCGGGGCCAACCGGGTTCCGCAATATCAGCGACGGCACCTCGAACACGTTCCTGGTCGGGGAACTGAACTACGGGCTGGAAAATTTCACATGGTCGTCCGGCCCGTGCCAGGGGCAGCCCAAATACGGGACTGCGGTGTGGGGCATCGGGCATCCCGGCATGTCGATGGCGACAACGCTGGGCGTTTTTAACAGCGATCGGCTGGTGAACGGATTCGATGAGTATCAGACATTCCGTAGCGATCATGCGGGAGGCGTGTTCTTTGTGATGGCGGACGGTGCCGTGCGTTTCGTCAGCGATTTTGTTGATGATGGA
Source organism: Planctomycetota bacterium (assembly GCA_027622275.1). GTDB lineage: Bacteria > Planctomycetota > Planctomycetia > Pirellulales > Pirellulaceae. The sequence goes on from JAQBZB010000097.1 coordinate 9,834, forward strand.
TTGCTGGATGCCTTGGCCACTCGGGCCAGTGGCGAAGTTATTTCGGGATTCTGACTCATATGAAGCCTATTCCCAAAACGTAAGTGGAGTTTCAGTAATGAAAGAAAGATCGAGGCGGCGATGCTGGATTCTGCGAGCTGGACTGTTGACGATGTTGGCGACGCTGCCAGGATGCAACGGAAGCGATGAAGGCCCGCCTCGCGTTGCAGTCGATGGTCAGGTGACGTTTCGAGGCCAGGCCGTGGAAAAAGGCTCCATCGTCTTCATTCCAACGGGCGAAACACAAGGGCCCAAAACGGGCACCGTCATCGAAGCCGGGCGGTATCGGCTCGCTAAGGATCGAGGCCCAGTCATCGGCAAGCTGCGAGTTGAGGTCCGTGCCGAACAAGAACTCGACTACGACATCACCGAGCCCACGGAGACTGTCAAACATATCGGCGAGCCCATGCCGCGAAGCGAGATTCCGCCGGAATTCAATGATCGGTCCACACTCTTCATCGAAACGACGCCGGACGGCGACAATTCGTTCGATTTTCATCTGCCGGCGAAACCGTGAACCGGCAGCTTTTACCACCCACCGAGGAGACTCTAATGCTCACTACACGCTCGACAAGTTCGATTTTGGTTGTGCTCCTGCCGCTTTGTGCGCCCTCCATTGTGATCCAGGGCGCAGAACCGAAACCGACCGCCGAGGGTATGATGATTCGTGCTCACGAGGCGCGGGCCGTCTGGCACGATTTGCCCGGCCTTGTCGCCGATATCGTGATTTCGACAAACGGAAACGTGATCGAGGGACAGATCACTGTCACGTCCGACGGGAACCTGGAATTGACACTACCTGATTCGCCTCACGCCCAATGGGCGGAGCGCCGTCTGCAGTCGCTGGTGAGTCATCGCCTGCCGCGAGAAGGCGAGCGAACTTTCAATGTTGACTTTGCTGACGACATCACCACGCATCCGCTGGGCCGGCTGATCCGGTTCCGGGACGACCCTCTGCACAGCGTGTACCGAATATCAGACGACGTCATTACCGAAGTTCATCGCACCATGGGGCCAACGCGCTTCGCCATCAGTGTCTTGGAAGTGTCACGCAATGCCGAAGGCAAACACCTCCCCCGAGCTTACTCGGTCAGTTGGTGGGACGCCGAGAGCGGGAATCTGACAGCCTGCGATATGGTTCGCAACGAATGGGTTCGCGTCAGCCGCTGGGATCTGCCGACCAAGTTGCTGTCCGTGCGAACCGAGGATGATGGCCAGCGCACGGTGGAGCAAGTCGTCTTTCGCAATCATCGGATACTCGAAAGGAGTACCAGCGAATGAGCACTGCGAGCATCGAGGCGATTCTTATTTGCGCACAGAAAGGAACACGCTTTATGTCACTATTGTCATTTCGATCATCGTTAATAGGTATGCTGCTTGGGCTACTGGCGGGCGGTGCGGCCAGCGCCGGCGAAAACTGGCCGAGCTTTCACCGTGGCGGCAATACGTCCGTGGAGGCGACGAATCTGCCGCTAAAATGGACGCCGAAAGCCGGGATCGACTGGAGGCTCGACCTGCCCGGGTATGGACAATCCGCGCCCGTCGTCTGGCAGGACCGCATCTTTCTCACAGCCGTCGCCGGCGACAATAAGGAAACGAATCTCGTTCTGGCGTTCGACACCGAGTCGGGCAAGTCGCTGTGGGAGGAGAAGTTTTCGGCCACCGTCACGACGAAGAATAGCTATATGGTCAGTCGAGCGGCCCCGACGCTGTTGGCGGACCCCGAAGGCGTGTACGCGCTGTTCGAGAGCGGCGACCTGCATGCGCTGTCGCACAGTGGCCGTCTGCGCTGGCATCGGTCGTTGTTTGACAATGCTGACCGCGCATTTCAAAACAGCCACGGTTACGGCGCGTCGCCGGCGCAAACCGAAAACGCCGTGATTGTATTGGTCGATCATCGGGGACCGTCTTACTTGACCGCCATCTCGAAACAGACTGGAAGACCGTTGTGGAAAACGGAGCGGTCGTCGCGGTCATCGTGGACCTCGCCGCATGTCACTCGTGTTCGCGATCAGTCGCAAGTCGTCGTGAGTTCGGCAGGCAGCGTGGACGGCTACGATGCGAACACCGGACAAGAGCTTTGGTCGCACGAGGGGCTTGGCGGCAATCTGATCCCCTCCGCGACAGTGCAGGGGGATCGCGTCTATGTCGGCGCATCCATCGCGCGAGATGATTCCAATGCCCAGTCAGCAGCCGCCTCAAACTGTTGTCTGCGGATCGCACCCGGCGAAGGACCGGGATACGAACTCTTATGGGGAGCCGAGAAAGCGGTCTGCGATTACGCCAGCCCTTTGGTGCATCGCGGTTGCGTTTACTATGTCAATAAAGTCGGAGTGCTATATTGCCTGGAAGCGGCCACCGGCCGGCAATGTTACGTGCAGCGAATCGGCAATCCTTGCTGGGCTCAACCCATTGCGACCGGCGACCACGTCTACTTCTTCGGCAAGCACGGCGTCGCCACGGTCATCCGCGCAGGTTCAACATTTGAACTTCTGGCATCGAATCGGCTCTGGAGCGAAGAGGCACCGCCGCGGCCAGATCGGTCCTACGAGTACGAACCCCAGGATGAAAACGATCCGCGTCCGCGTCAGCCGAGCCAGGAATACCTCGACCCAATTGTCTATGCCGTGGCCGCCGTGGACGACGCTTTCTTCGTTCGGTTGGGAACTCATCTCTACCGCATCGGCGGTCGAGCCGGCAATCCTTCGGAATAGCCTCCTCCCTTACCCGCAAAACAGAGAGCCCAAAGCATGACCGGCGTGCTCAAGCCGAACTGGATTCGACGCGCCCACTCACCGCCGATCAGATCATTAATCGAGGTCCATTTCTATTTTTCTTTCGGTTAGTCTACTCTTTGTGCGTCACGATCCGGCGGCCATTGTCGGCCGCCGGATTTCGCGACAAGATTCACGCCGTTTCGATCAAGTGCGATAGCGGCGAGGGTCGGTCTTGGGGTACTGCCACGGCGCCTTCTTGGGTGCGTTGTAGCTTCGACTGCTCCGGTACGACGGCTCGTAGGAGAAAGAGCGGCGTACTTGCGGCTGGAACGAGAAGCTTCGTTGCGACCAGGTCGCGGAGTTCCAAAACCCCGTCCCGAATTCCCCGCGGGCTTTCGCTCCCGCGTCACGGATCGCGGCATCAGCCGATCCGACAAAAGACAATCCCGCGAGAAGCATCCCACCGAGGGCAACGACAACAGTTCGCTTGGTAATCGTGTTCATGTTTGTTCTCCGTTTGTGGTTGGCGTCGCGTCAGCGTCCCATTGGATCCTGGTCTTCGTGTCGGTAATCGGAACGGACCCGGTGCAGTCTTCGCCGATACGCGAAGCGAATTTCTCCGCGAACCCCGCTCCCAACGCAGTCGTTGGTGGACCGAGCCCCAAAAAAACATCGACGCGGTTCAGCGAATCGAGGAATTTTCTTGTGAGTTCGCACCTTGTTCAACCGCGAGCTGACGAAGTCGCACAGCACTGCGAGGCGCTCTGCCGCCAGCTTCACGAGACCCTGCTCGGCGAAGGGAAATCTCGTGCGTGGCAACCAAAATGCGAAGTGATGCTGCATCCCTCGCGGCCGAGCTACATGCGGGCCGTCGGATCGGGCGGCACGCAAACGATCGGCAGCTCTGCGATCCGCATCCAGTCCGGAAAGGTTCTCCATCGGCGCATCGATCTGCTGGCCGAAGACCGCAGCCGCGCCCTGTCCGCCTTGCGCCACGAGATGATTCACGTGCTGTTTGCGGAACTCTTCCCCGAGGCCGCGCCGCCGCGATGGGCGGAAGAGGGTCTCGCGCTGCTGCACGATTCCGACGACAAGCGAGCACGGCATCTCAACGATCTTCGGCAGGCCTTGGAAACAAAAACGACAATCCCCTTGACACGACTCTTTGCGACCGCCGACTATCCGACAGGTTGGCAGCGAGCCGTCTTCTACGGCCAAAGCATGTCGGTTGTTGAGTACCTGACGCAGCTCGATGCATCTGACGAATTCCTGCGGTTTGTGAAACTCTGCACGGAGACTGGCCATGAAAGCGCTTTGCGAACCGTCTATGAGATCGACAGTCTCGACGACTTTGAGCACGGCTGGCGGCAACATATCTTGGCGTCGCTCGCAAGCAAATCATAATCGCGCGAGTATATTTGTTGTCTTTGCATTCCCATGCCGGTAATAGTTGCCATAGGTTGCCTTCTCCGACCCGTCGCCTGGGCCAAAGTTCCCTCTGACGAGATTACCCTCTACAACTGCGGTTTGATGGGAATCTCCCCCATCGGTGGAAAAGTCGCAATGAATGAAGGTTCCGCATCTCGCCATCAAACGCGAGTATGGCTGCTGCCTACTGACCTCGGGCAGCCGACATCTCACAAACATTTCGGCTGGTTGTGGCAATTATGTCGCCCGGCGAATCTTGTTGACCCGAGAAACACTCGCCGAATTATTGACATCGTGTAATATCCGTACCACGATGAAAGTTGGCCTGTTTGCATACGTCGTGGTGCTGAGAACAAAGTTTGGTTGCCAAGGGGAAGACTTGACATGCGCCGTCGACGAAAAAACAATACGCGGCAGACGCCCAGGCGTTTGAGGCTGGAAGCACTGGAATCGAGGGCGATGCTTCATGGGGGGAGTCTCGCGGGATTCGTCTATTTTGATGCGGACGGGGATGGTACCCGAGATGCGAACGAAGGTGGCGTTCCGGGAATTGTCGTTCGTCTGTCGGGGAGCGATTCGTCCACCCCATCGATCGCAAGATCAACGATTACCGATAACAACGGCACCTATACGTTTGATGACTTGGAGCCGGGAACGTATCAGCTCGCCAAGCGGCAGAGCGCTGCCACGATAGACGGTTCAGAGTCGACTTCCGCGCCGGGAGCCGTTGTGAGCAGTAATCTGGTTAGCAATGTGGTGCTGGGCGATGAACAGGCGTTGACCGACAACAACTTTGGCGAGCGAGGACTGCAATCGGAATTCATTAGCATTGCGTGGTTCTTTGCTTCCTCACCACCCGCCCAAGAAATGCTCCGCGAAACGATCGCACTTCGCGAAGAACAAGGCGGCGATTCGGCACTGGCCGCATCGATTCGCGCGGGCCGGACGGACGTTCCTGTTGGCACGAACGGCGGTCCGGCGGCGACGGACGATGCCTTCAGCGTCAATGAAAATGGAGTGCTGACGGCCGCAGCAGTGTCCGGCGTGCTGGCCAACGACACCGATCCTGATGGCGACGCGTTAACGGCGAGTCTCATCAGCCAGCCGGGCAATGGGGCCGTGATGCTCAACAACGACGGTTCGTTCACCTATACGCCAGACGGCGATTTCTTCGGGAACGATTCGTTCACGTACCAGGCCAGCGATGGCCTGGCGGCGTCGAACGTGGCCACGGTTAGGGTCAACGTCATATCCGATGGCGACGACGGCAACCAACCGTTCGCCCCGGTCGTCCCAGGAACGATCGACGATCCTGGTTTGCTAGGAACGAGAATGGATACCCAACCCGGCGCACCGCCCTTCACGCTGAACCACGTCACGACGGCCGTGGACTATAGCGCCTTCAGCAACGCTCCCTCGTATGGCCAACACCACGCTTTCATTCCAGGTATCACACCGCGTCCAACGGGAGTGTATGCAACAGAGCAACCCGATGAGGATCTCGTGCATAATATCGAGCACGGCCACGTTTGGATCAGCTACAACCCAACCTTGATCACTAATGCTGACCGCCTTGCCCTTGAACAACTTGTCATTGACGGTGGTACGGACACGGGCGTAATTCTTACCCCGCGAGCGAAGAACACGTCAACGATCGTGCTGACTTCCTTGACCCGCCAACAAACGCTCGACAGCTTCGACGGAACAACGGTTCGCAACTTCGTTAACACGAACCGTGGACACTCGCCTGAAGGTTTCATCCCCAGCGGTCAAAAACCGGCCGATGGAGAGATCCTTAGCGATGCGTTACCTCATTCGCCGTAGAGCCAGTGGCCCATAGAGTTGGGCCACTGGTGTCCGATACCTGCTCTCCTCCTCGAATTGCCTACCCTCCGGTCCGATACCGTCGCGGGTCCGTCTTTTGGTACTGCCACGGTGCCTTCTTGGAAGAACTGTAGTTCCGGTTGTTCCGGTACGATGGCTCGTACGAGAATAGGCGGCGTCCAGGGGTTAGAAGCTCCATGTCGCTCGCGCGCTCAGGACAAGTCGACCTGTGAATTTTTAGCGTAATCAAAAACTTCACCGGTGATCGCGTCCTGTGCGCTTTGCGGGATTTCGTCTCCTACACGTAGCGCCCCAACAAACCAACCATTTTCTGGCGCGCCGACTCGCCGAAGCTGTGAATTAATTGACGTGAGCGGTTTTTGGCGCTAGCCACCGGTTTTTCGAACGCGTGCTAATCCGGTAAGAACCGGCGGCTAGCGCCGTGCCGCTCACAAATACACCACGACATGTCGAAAAATTCACAGCCTCGCCGAGTCGATCGCCTGTCCTCGCAAAGGACGGTTTGTTGAGAATTCTCTTCCAATTCATTCATTGGGTGCCATCGCGCCACGATCGTTTGCCCTGTTTGGTTGGCATCGGCCGCCCCGAAGAAGTGGAAACCTTCGACCAAGTCCACCTTCGATATGTAGCAACGCTTACGAAATGGCTTCCGCATTTCTATCCTCCTCACCCTGCCCTCTCCCCAGCGGGGCGAGGGAACTAAGGTGAAGTTATTTCGTGAGCGTTGCTACTCGCGGGGTCACTTTCAACATTTCTATAACCGCGAAAGCAATTCCGGTATCGGCGTACCGCCTTCGGGCAGGATGGGAATCGGACGACCGGCGAAGTTGCGGAACGCGATGTGTTCGGCGTCGACGCCAAGGTGCCGATAAATGGTCGCCAGGAAGTCACCGCTGGCTTGATAGTTGATCTGTGGGGTGCGGCCAAATTCGCCTGTGACAACTACCATCACCCGCCGGTCGAGGCCACGGTCGTAGATGTCTTCGATTAAGGCAGCAACTGCTTGATCATAGAAGCGACAGCGGTGCTGCATGCCCTCGAATACATTATGGTTCACGGCATGGTCGTCCCAATTGCCCACGCGACCACCCAGCGGGCCGCTGAATTGAGTCGTGACAAGATCAACACCCGCTTCGACATGCCGCCGAGCGAGCAAGCACTGCTGCCCCCAACGATTTCGACCATAACGATCGCGAGTTTTGGCATCTTCTTGACTGATATCGAACACCTGTCTCGCTTCGGGACTCGTCAACATATTCCAGGCCAGCGATTCGAACGTATCAAAGGCACGCATCTGACCCTGATCGTCGACGTCGCGTCGCTTTGTCAACAGAAAGGGCTCGTTGGCAAAGAGGGGCGGGTCATGACCGATGCCACGTTGATCGCTGCCGACGCTTCCCTTAACTCATTGATTCGCGACGACGCACAGGAAGACGACGCACAGGAAGCAGAGAATGAGTCGGAGACGCAGGATGGCAATCACGGCATGAAGGATTCATCCACGTCCCGAAAGGTATCGAATCAAACGCACACGAGTCGAACCGATCCTGACGCGGCTCTGGCTCAAATGAAAGGCACGCCACGGCAACTGAGGTATGGCAACTGAGGTACAAGGTGCATCAGACAATCGACGCGGACAGTCGCGTCATTCTCGACACCGAAGTCACCACGGGTGCCAGGCACGACAACCAACCTTATCTGAAGCAACTGGAACGCATTCGCGAGAAATACAACATTGTGCTCCGTGAAGCAATCGCTGATCGTGGCTACGGATCGGCTACCATTATCGCGGCCGAGCCAAAGTCCAAATCCAGGCGTACATGATTGCCCTGGTGCAGAACCTAAAACGCCTGGTGGCGGTCGTTTGGGGACTGTTGGAAAACTTCAGATTTCAGTGGCTTATCATTCGCGACCAGCACTTCAAAATCAACTCTCAACGCATCGCCGAATTCTCATTCAAAGGTCATCCCACATTTCGCAGCTGCCCAAGACGGCGACTTTTTCAACACGCCCGGACGTTTTATAGGAATCACAGAATTGGTATGATTTTTTCGGAATGCTCATTCGCTGCAGCGAGGTCGTGAATCTATTGCAGTCATCCCGCCGACGCCGTGCAGTAGAAAAACAGCAGAAGAAGGCAACGGACGTTGTTGGGAAAGTGTCTCACAGATCGGGTCATGAAGCCTTGGTCAGACGATCTGCGAGGTTGTTGTACCCGCCAACATCTGTCAGCCGGTAGTCACGTCCTTCGAAGAAATACGTGAGCGCTTCGTGATCGAGACCGAGTAGCGACAGCATTGTCGCATGAAGATCATTCACGTGTACTTTGTCTTCCACCGCGGCGAAGCCGAAGTCGTCAGTGGCTCCGATTACCTTACCGCCCTGAATCCCGCCACCCGCCATCCACATGCTGAACCCGTAGGGATGGTGATCGCGGCCATCGTTACCTTGGCGAATCGGTGTCCGACCAAACTCGCCGCCCCAGATCACAAGTGTCTCTTCAAGCAAGCCACGTTGGTCGAGGTCTTGCAAGAGAGCCGCAATCGGTTGGTCAACCTTTTTCGCTTGCCCTTCGTGATTTCCCTTGCAGCCGCCATGAGCGTCCCAGTCAGCGTCCACCAAGTGGATGTACCTCACTCCCCGCTCCACCATCCGCCGAGCAAGCAGGCACATCTTGCCGAAGCCAACCGTTGGTCCGTCGTCGAGCCCGTACATCTGGCGAGTCGTTTCTGTTTCCTGCGACATATCGATCAGCTCAGGCGCAGCCGACTGCATGCGAAACGCCAGTTCGTAGTTGGCGATGCGGGCATCAAGTCGCGAATCGCCAATTCGTTCATCGCGATGAGCTTGATTCCACATTCCAAGCTGGTCGAGGATCAGCCGCTGCTCTTTGGAGGAGAGCCCGGCGGGACGCTGCAGGTTCTGAATCGGAGCGCCTTGCGTACGCAGGTATGTTCCCTGATAGATCGCGGGCAGAAAACCCGAGCTAAACGTTGCTGTTCCATTGCGGAACATCGAGTCAGTCATCGCTATGTAAGCGGGCAGGTCTTCGTTTTCAGCTCCGAGGCCATACGTTACCCAAGCGCCGGCACTCGGGTGGCCGAGCAACCGCGTGCCGGTATGCATCATGGTGAGCGCCGAGCCATGAATGAAGAGATCATGGTGGCACGATCGAATCACCGCCAGCTTATCGGCATGTTTCGCCAGTTCCGGGAATAAACTCGATATCTCGACACCCGATTCACCATGCTTGTTAAACGGAAAGATCGGCGCCAGGATTTTCGCGTCGGCGGTATTGATCTGAGCAAGATCAAAGTCGCGCAGTTCTGCCGGCAACAACTGCCCGTCAAACTTCTTCATCTGCGGCTTTGGGTCAAACGTCTCAAGCTGACTCGGCCCGCCCTGCATAAACAGAAATATGACGTGCTTGGCTTTGGCCGCGAAGTGCGGTTGCTTTGTGGCCAGAGGATTCTTGGTATCCTTGGCTCGCGCCAGATCGTCCCGCAGTAACAAATCGCCCAACGCGGCCGATCCGAGCCCGAGCGCTGACCGAAACAAAAAGTCGCGACGCGGTGATTGTTTAAACATTGTCATCGCTTCGGCTAATCAACAAACGCGAACTCATTCAGGTTATACACGGCGAGGCAGAGTTTGATGAGTGCCGCAACTTCTGTCTTCTCGATGACCTTCAGACTCTCCGGAATCCCTGCCAGCGTCGCTTCCGTTTCGCTTACTTCCGTGCCGTCAATCAGGCTTTGCATAAGTGTCAGAGCATCTTCTTGTTCCGCATCCTTGATTGGTCGACCGAGCGTGATCATCCAAAGTCGCTGCGGCCACAGCGTGCGATCGTTGCCAACGTCTTTGACGATGCGCGCCGCGAGATGCTTGGCCTGACTAAAGACGGACGGACTGTTCAAAGTCCACAGCGCTTGCGGCGCGACGGTCGTGACATCACGATTAGGACAACTGACGGACGTGATCGGCGCGTCAAAGACTTCAAACATTGGGAAGCGAAAGTTGCGGCGCACCATGACATACAGGCCGCGACGCGTGTACTCCGCGGGATCGCCCGAGATCGGCCAATGCCACTTCTCGCGGAGCGCCGCGATCTCGTCTTCGGCCAGGGGCGGCACGACCGGACGCCCGCCCATCTTCAGGTTGATCGTGCCGGCCGTCGCGTGAACGCTGTCCCAGAGAGCTTCCGCTTCCAATCGTCTGCGATTCATTCGCCACAACAACCGGTTATCGGGATCAATTTCCAAATGTCGTTCTGTGCCGAAACGACTCGACATCTGATAGGTGCCGGAAGTCATGATCAGTCGATGCATCTCTTTGATGCTCCAACCGCGTTCGACGAACTCGCAGGCCAGCCAATCCAGTAATTCCTGATGCGACGGAGTGGCGCCCATGTTCCCGAAGTCGTTCGGCGTCTCCACGATTCCGCGTCCAAAGTGCCAATGCCAGATACGATTCGCCATGACGCGAGCCGTCAGCGGATGGTCGGGCTGGGTCAGCCACAGTGCGAATTCCTTGCGAGAACCAAACGGCCCACAAACCGCCGGCGCGCGCTGCGTCGCCTGTGCCAGTGCGGCAGGCATGGCCGGTTCGACGAGGTGCTTTTTCTGATGCAACTCGCCACGCTCCAGGAAATGAACGGGTTTAAGCAACTCCGCATGATCGTGAGCAAGTACTGTCGCCGTTGGGATCTGCATTAAAACGTCAAAGGGACTATTAGGTACCGAGTTGGCGTTGTCGGGCACTTCCATCAGGCGATCAACAATCGCGTCTCGCAGACTCTGGTGTTCCGTCTTCTCCGCGTCCGTCAATTCCCGCCCCGAGGTTCGCTTTCGAAACACTTGCAGCGCGGTTTTGGCTTCGTGAACCGCAGTCAGTCTTGGATAGAGCCAGTGCCAATCGCCAACTTCCATCGGAGTGAATGTCTGCATGTTGGCTTTCGTGCTGCTGGCGAAGATCGCTTGCAGTCCGTAGTAATCCTGCTGGGTGATCGGATCGAACTTGTGGTCGTGGCACCGCGCGCAGGCCATCGTCACTCCCATGAACGCCGCTGCCGTCGTATCCGCCCAATCGGTGAGCGTTTCGTACTTTAGCCGCGTCGCATCCAAGGCCGATTCCGCGACCTGCGAGTTGAGGCAATAGAACCCGGTGCCGATGCGTGCGTTCAGATGCTTCGCCTTCTCAGGCGGAATTTGATAGACCCGTTTCGGATCAAGATCGGTGTTATCGGGCCAAATCTCGTCGCCCGCGATCTGTTCTTGGACAAAGCGGTTGTAAGGCTTGTCGTCATTGAGCGACTCGACGACGTAGTCGCGATACCGCCAGGCATTCGGGATGCTGTTGTCGCCTTCGAATCCCTGCGAATCCGCATAGCGAGCGACATCCAGCCAATGCCGGCCCCAGCGTTCGCCGTACTGCTTCGAATCGAGTAGTTCGTTGAGCAGATTGAGCCAGGCTTCCGGCGATTCATCGTTAACAAACTTGTCGACTTGTTCCGGCGACGGTGGCAGGCCGATCAAGTCGAAGTACGCGCGTCGCACCAGTGTGTACTTGTCCGCTACGGGGGCCGGTTCGAGTTCCTGCTGTTCCAATGTCTGCAACACAAATGCATCGATCGCGTTTTGAACGCGGGCTCCATGCTTTAGCGTATCACGCTCCGGCACGTCAGGACGTGACGACTTGGCAAAGGACCACGGCAGTTCCGCATCGTCACGGGCGTCCGCCGACGTGGTCAACATCAGCAGGCAAACCGCGGGCGTCAGTAGGATCGAACGTGGCACAGGTCAACTCGCGCTTGTTTTATCGGACTTTAGCGTTGGTGTATGATAATCCACTTCACACCACTTCTGAACAACGCCCCGTGGATCCGCCGATGAAACGCTGCCATCTCGCTCCGATCATCACCGTCCCGTCGCGCCGCACGGACATGTTTTGTTGCGCTCATTCCGCCCCTGCCTTGCAGCTCGCATCAGGCTAACACCTGCTTGTTCACGCTACCCGACACATCGGTGAGACGAAAGTCGCGACCGTTGTGGCGGTAGGTTAGCAGCTCGTGGTCAAGCCCGAGCGCGTGCAGGATCGTGGCGTGTAGGTCGTTGATGCTGACTCGGTTCTCAACGGCCTGGAAACCGATTTCGTCAGTAGCTCCGTGCTTTGCTCCGCCCCTCGCGCCCCCGCCAGACATCCACGTGGTGAAGGCATGGCGCATCCGATCGATAACCCCAGCATCGACGTTCCAATCGTCGACGCGATGTCGTCCAACTCGTCATAACGTTCCTGCTCAACGCGGACTTTCGCGATATCAGCATTGCGGACTCCGATCGCCAAAAACGCCGTTGCCATGCGGGCCAGCGGTTGTTCGGGCGCGAGTTCGTCGCCGGCGAGTTGCCAGCGCACGAACTGGTCAAACGGCATGTCGTCGTTCAATGCCCGAATGACGAAGTCGCGATAGTGGTAAGCGTGGTCGTTGTCCAAATCGTGCTCAAAGCCATAGCTCTCGGCGAAACGCACGACGTCGAGCCAATGTCGCGCCCACCGTTCGCCGTAATGAGGGCTGGCCAGCAACCGATCGATGACTTTCTCCCACGCGTTGTGGCTGTCATCATGCACGAAAGAATCGATTTGCTGGGGAGTTGGCGGCAGCCCCCACAGATCCAAGGTTACCCGACGAATCAACGTCCTCCGGGCAGCGGCTGGCGCGGGCTTCAATCCCGGCTGCTCGATCTTCGCCAGGATGAAATCGTCGATCAATGTCTGGCACCAAGATTTGTCCCTAACCGCTGGCGCAGTGACAGCGTCGAGTCGTTGAAATGACCAGAACTGTCGATCAGCTTCGCTTACTTGGCCGTCCGCTCGGCTCGAAAGCCCAGCCAGTCCGCAGGCGAGAGCAATGATGGCCAAGCAGCGGTTCCTATCGGCGGCGGTTATAGTGAAAGTCGTGGGTCGGTTGACAGCGTCATTATAGCTGCCACCATTTCAAAAAAGGGAGGGTCGTCCGAATCTGATAGAGACACCAGGTGTCATCCTTTTTTTCGCACCAAGTCGCGACTATACAACCGTGTAAACTTTTAGCGCAATCAAAAGCTTCAACGGAGATCGCGTCCGACGGCTCGGTGCCGCCATCCCAAAGAAGTCGGCGACCGTCCGGTCGACGTGTTCCGACGCACCCGAAAGCGCCCCAAGAACTCGTGAGGTGGGACGCTCCGGTCGGTTCTGGCCAGAATCTGACTGGAATTGCCCCATCATCGGAACGTTTTCTGACCGTTCGGAGCCTGTGACCTAACCGCGCCAGGAGTTGTCGTCCTACGCGCGCAAGGATTCCCCGGCAACTGACCCAGGTCAAGCCCTGGTATGAGCGCGCTGGGCTGGATGCCTGAAATAGCGAATGTCATCACTTCGACTGTGTGACGCGATGAAGCCCAGTGGCCTCGAAAAACAGAATGACGACACACCCCAGCGAATCCAGTGAACTTCACCGACGCACGCAAACGTTCGCAAGGTCGCCCCCGCACGGGCTGGCTGAGCTACAAGACCCTTCGGCGAATCGTGCCCGGTGAGCCCCATTGTCGACGGCAAATTGTTCAAAGGGCATGCTACTATGAGCGCGGTTTTCCGGGGCTACGAAGTTTGGTTCCGTGAGCAGACGAGCAACCAAACGAACCACGGTGCGAACTCGATCCAGGTCACAACGAAGTCGAAGAACGCGTGGCCCACATACGGCGTGAACCAGACCGTGGATTCGGGCCAGTTATAGCGAAACCAGAAGCGCAGGTAGTACAGAAACAACAGGCCGCTCATCAGCAACCAGGCTCGGCTTCGCGCGAACGGGAGCAGCGGGAGAGCCCATGTCCAATACCAGGGGTTTTGGGTCGGACCGAGCAACCAAAACCATGCCAATGTCAAAAATGCGCTTCGGCACCACGTTCGCGAGTCGGAAGTCTTGGCCGCCCGCGAGGCCAAGAAGGCCGCGAGCCCAATGAAGACGGTCGCGGTAACACATCGTGTCAGCAGGAATGGGACGTCCGCTGGTGTCATGCCACCGATCGAACTTACGCGCGAGACCACATGTGTACGAAGTGAGTCGGGAAGGATTGAAAACCAGGCGACGTCGCCGGCCCGCCCCTGCTCCGCTGGTTTCAAATTCTCGACGAGAAGCAGAAAAATGAAGTCGTTCATCTCCCACCGGCACAGGAAGGCCGTAACTCCCGCGCTCGGATCAGTGGATACTGATTCATCGAGTAGCCTAGCGAAAACGACCGCGTCAAGTCTGTGAGAGTGCTCACACGACATTGACGCTGCAAGGGCAACCAGCATCGGACGACATGTTAGCGAGAGCCGGAGCCTTGATGCGTCGGCGTGGTCGGCGCACCGAATCCGGGACTCGGAGTTGCACTGCGAGTGCCTGAACCGGTTGGTGTTGAATGCGACTCGACGACGCCTCTGTCACTGGACGGCGGGCTCGTTGGTGCCGGGTAGGTTGGTGCCGTTGAATATTGTGCCGGAGGAGGTGCGTTCGGGCCGTAGTTGTATGGGGCGGGGCTGCGACATCCGATCATTGCCGCAGCGACCAACAAGCCGACACCGAGGGCGAAAAAGCCGAACCGTATCATCGGGAGACTCCTCTCTTCGTTATGTCCTAGCAGAATTTGATGCTCCTTCGTTCTTCTCGTTCATTGATGTGGCGCTGGCAGATGCCTGTGCGGTGATGGCTTTACACTTGCACCTCCGAACGGCGCGTGTTTCGGGCTTCCGGGAGCGTCCCCAACTCCGATCATTCGACCGAACACCCAGCCGACTCCCTGGTTACCGTTCGCCAACTCAGCATCGGAAGGAATCCAAAGTGTCGCAGCTTCGGGATTACTCGCTTTGCACGGAATCTCCACCGGCGCTCGCCAAAGGGGAGGAGAAGCGACCAGCGCGGCGAGGAGTGCGATTGCGACAACCGCTATAACAACAAGGAGCTTCATCTTGCTTCGTTCCAGCTTCAAAGATACGAACATGCCCTTCTGATCTTTCGACGCGATGACTCGCCTTGCACGTGAAACGCGTAGCAGTCAGGCCATTTTCTTCCGCTTCGATTGTTGGTCTCGTTCAGTATTTGCGAGTTCGACGATTGGCAGCAGGCTGCGCTTGGTTTGCCGACAAACGACAATCCGGCGCGCCCGATCGGTGCAGCTGACAAGACATCTACCGCAACGAAGAACCGGAATCCTTCGAGGTCTCCTGTGTTGAAGTCGACCCGGCACCAGTCGTTCCCGATCCGGACGACTCATCCGCACTGGTGGATGCGGCACCATCGACCGGACCGGAATGTGGCGCGCTTTCCGAGCATCCCGTAACGGAAGCCAAGAAGACAACTGCTACAGAAACAATCGTTCGCGCGAAAGACATGCAACTCTCCGATTGAAGCGTGAACTACCGAATGATTACGAACCAGCTGACGATCCTAGAGCCTGATAAGCGGTGGCTTCCGTGAAGTAAAACACAGTCGCACCAAGAACTTTTTACTCCAATGTGTTCGGCTTCACCTACCAGCTCGTTCGTTAGTAGTAACCTACGTGAACGTCGCCATCAGCTTCGTGGCACGTGCGTGAGTTCCGCCGCATCCGCCAATATCCTGGAGATGATTCGATGCCCAAGAACCAATCGATCGCTGACGCGGCACCTGAAGCTCAATTGGCGAGCGCACACTTCCACTCTGTGCCGACAACTTGTGCGCCAAGACGTATTCGCGTGCGACTTGTTGTCCTGACAGGGCTGCTGATGCTGGTTGCCTGGCGGACGTATTCTGATCGCGACTTTTGGCACGCCGCATGGAGCCAGCGGTCGTTGCGACCGGTGATCGCCCCGGAGGGAAGTCGCGGTCATACGCTCGCCACTTTTCAGGCAGGTGGGCGACCAACATTCGATCTGTCACAGACGACGGTTCCGGCCGCTGAGATTTTCGCCGGCGGACCACCTAAGGACGGGATTCCCGCGTTAAGTAATCCAACGCTAGTCGTGGCGCGGGAAGCCACCTATTTGCACAACAACGATCGCGTGATCGGCGTCGTCGTGGGCTCAGACGCACGTGCGTACCCTTTGCGAATCCTCGATTACCACGAAATCGTAAACGACGACGTCGGCAAGGTGCCGATCGCGGTCACGTATTGCCCTTTGTGTGACTCATGTGCTGTGTTCGACCGTCGGACAGAACTTGGTAAGCGTGAATTCGGCGTCTCCGGATTGCTGTACAACAGCAACGTGCTGATGTACGACCGAGGTGGTCAGCCTGAGAGCCTGTGGAGCCAGGTTATGACAGAGGGGGTCTCGGGGCCGGCCGCGCGCAAGTCGCTAAAGGCGCTGCCGCTGGAACTGACCACCTGGAAAGAATGGCGAACTCGTTATCCAGAAACCAAAGTCCTGTCGGTTGAAACCGGCCACCGCCGTGATTACAGCCGTAGTCCGTACACGGGCTACTTCGATACTCCACGACTGATGTTTCCGGCGAAACCGGCAAACGACCGGCTGCCGGCGAAGGCCCGCGTGCTCGGCGTTTGGACCGGGAAATCGGCTCGTGCGTATCCGGAATCAGCGTTTGCACAGGATCGTACTCGGATCGAAGACACACTGGACGGCAAGACGATCGTGCTTGAATTCAACCCGGAGTCCAAAAGCCTTCGTGTCGCGAAGGCAGACGAAGGGGTGCAATGGATGTACTCGTTGTGGTTCGCGTGGTATGCCATGCGCCCAGGTACAGACGTGTGTCGGCCGTAGCGCCAAGGTGTGGAAGCCGGTTGACTGAGTGGTTGAATGGAGTGAGGCGACGACATGAAGAATTCGTCTTTGTAAGTCCCAAAGAAGCGATTGCCATCATCGCGAAGTTGACGGAATAGCTGTTGGCAAGCGCGCGCCGGCGTGTTGTCGCGGCGAAGGCCCGCGTGTGAGAGAATAGGGGCGGCATCAAAACATCGAGAATGGAGGAAACGCCATGCAGTCTTGCGGTCGAGCCGTGACAGGGCGAATCGTGCTTGCGCGCATTACCCTGTCGAGTCTGTTGTTCGGGATGTTTGTCGCCGGAGTGGATGCGCAGGACGCGCACTCCGACGCGAGAGACGCCGGGGCGATACTTGCGCAGTTTGAGGAAGCCTGGAACGACGAATCCTGGGGACCGTCGGAAGGTCGAATCGGGAAATACATGCGGCCAATGGATGACGTTGGCTGGAAGTCGCGCATGGCAGCGTTCCAGCGGATCGTGCAACACGGTACGCCAGGCGTCCCGGACTTGGTGAAAGCTTTGGAGAGCGAATCCACGCCAGTACGAGCTCTCGCGGCGCAGGTGCTGGGGTATTGCGGGACTGCTGACGCAAAACCGGCGCTGGCGCGTGTGATGCAGCGTGACGCCGATGCGATGGTTCGCCTGTACGCTGCGGATTCCCTGGGCATGCTTGGAGGACACGACCACGAAGACTTGCTTCGTCGGCTCGAGCCAAACGAAAAGAATCGGGATACGAAGCGGCACATCGGCTATGCGCTAGATCGCGAGGGGCAGTCGCTCGATGCTGAGGTGGTGGCCGGTGTTCGACAGTGGAATATCGAAAGCTTGGGAGCGGCCTCGCTTGGCCAGCCAGCTCCCGATTTTGAATTGGCATCGCTTGACGGCCAGCGAATTCGCCTGAGTCAGTTCCGTGGAAAGCAGGCTGTTGTGCTGGTCTTTGTGTACGGCGATACGTGACCGGTTTGCCACGGCCAGCTCGCGCAGTTGCGCGACAAGGTTGGGGATTTTACAGAGGCCAACGCGCAGTTACTGATTGTGGACCCTCATGAATCGTGGTCGGCCAAACGCTTCCTCAAAGATGTCGGTCTCGAATCCGGGGACGTGGGCTATCCGTTGTTGCTTGATCCGACACTGACGGTCAGTGCTACGTATGGCGTAGCGATGCAAATGAGGATTCACACGGAGTTGAGCAATCGCCCTGCGGCATTCGTCATCGATCGCAATGGCGTCATTCGGTACGAGCGGCGAGCCAAGACATTCTCGGATCGCCCGTCTCCAGCGGAGTTGCTGGAGGAAGTTCGCAAAGTGAATTAAACGGTCGGTCGCACCGTAGCATCCGCGAACTGACTGTACTTATCGCGAGCCGGAGCCTTGCATGACAGGTGCGGAGCGGCTTCCGGAGCCACCTGGCGACGAGTAGACCGGTTCGGAATAGGTAGGCGATGAATAGGTCGGTGCGGAGTAACTCGAAGTTCCACAACTGCCATTGCGACAACTGCCTCCGGATGTGCAGCCAGCCGAAAGCACGCACGAAACTCCCAGTACCAACGCCACCGCCGATTTCGTGAACGCCCGCGCCATGATGATTCCTTTCCAGTGATCGCCCCACGATTCGCAGAGCCGTTGATGTTTGCTCGCGATTCTTATCGACAATTGTCCCCGCGTCGCTGCGTGATGTAGCACACGGATGAGACGATTCTTGTGAAAACGGCAGGTCGCCAGAGCGTTTAGCCGGACCTGCGGCCGAAGAGACGCGACTTGATTCCAACGCATGATCAATAAGTGTTTCGATGTGTCGTAGATCACGCGATGAGAGGCCGCGCAGGTCGATAGAACATTCGGCCACGAACGGAAATGTGGAGCAACCGGAAGTTCTTGACGAATGTGAGTTGTTCCACCGATTGCAATGTGAAGTCACGGCATAATGCGGTCGTCGAGCGTTCAGCGGTATCGAGTCGAGTGTGGGGGATGCGGCGCACTGATTACGCTGGCCGAATTCGTGCCACATTCGATGACCGATAGTCTGAGTTTGCGTGGCCAAAGCCGGCGGCGTACGCAACTCTTCCCACGTCACTGCAAGCCCTCCCACGTTCAAGTTGATGCTACTGCCGTCCGGTGCCATCAGTCCGAGATGCTTCATCGCATTAGTCAACGCAGCATCTTGGCTCATCAGCTCTATGTCGATTGTCGTCTCGGTGTCACCGTCTTGAGTCACTCGCGTCGTGACCTTTAGCTTGGTGATGCAACGACGAGCCTCGACGGGAATGTCATCCAATGACTTGACCGAGACCGTACCATCTTCGTGATGATTGAACAGTTGCATTGGGTCGAGGAACAACGCTTCACGTAGGTGCTCGAGCACTTCATCCGCAGTCAGCCGGCATCGCTCACGCCGCTCGTGCAACACCTTCCCGAGGTAGGCTTGCACGGTTGGATTGTTCAACAGCTTGTTAGCCGTCTGGTAACAGTTTAGTCCATTTGCCGTCGGCGTAACAGTTTAGTCCATTCGCCATTGGCGAGGATGTCACGTCCAGCAGGGTGAAGTCGGGTTGGAAGT
>JAQBZB010000471.1 GCA_027622275.1 Planctomycetota bacterium
TTACGTGCTGCGCACTGCTCGGACCCATTTAGATAAGTACACCCGGCTCCATTTATGTAAGCGGCGTCGCCGTTACAAAAGTGGCTCCCCGGTCCCCAACGAGCTTGACTCGTTGGAACCAAAGATTAACTGGTTAGAAACGGGCGTGCGATACCCAAGACCCCCACGAGCTTGCCTCGTGGGTGAATGAGATTCTGCGAGAACCTATTCCTGAGTAGTGCGATGTCGACCTCCAACCTCATTCACCGAGCGGGACAAGCCCGTTGGGGACTCGAATTCGATAGCGGTAGCTTCTAACTCACCAATCTTTTGTCCCAACGAGACAAGCTCGTTGGGGACAGGCGGCACTCGGGAGAATCGCATTTCTCGCGACAGCCGACCGGTGCTCTACGGTCGCCGTGGCTGGGTCGACTGAGCTTGCCGGTGGTGCAGTTTGCCGGAGGGGAGTGAGCCCGACTAGAATGAGCTATCGATTGAAGCCGACTCAGAAACGAGGCGAAACATGCAAGTTGTCAAGGTGATGGTGTGGCAGGAAGGCGACGCGTGGCTCGGCTATCTGCAAGAGTATCCGGATTACTGGACTTAGGGCAAAAGTCTTGACGACCTCAAGGAACATCTGAAAGATCTCCACGCCGATTTATCCTCCGGCGCGATCCCCGGTGCCCGACGCGTCGAAGACTTGATCTTGACATAGAGAGCGTTTGGCTCGCGCCGGTTTATGGCCCTGCGGCTTTCAAGTCTGCGAGCGATTTCTGAACCGTGATGAGTTGATCCTGAAGCTGTGCCAGGCTTTCGCGTTCTTTGGCAACAACATCCGCCGGCGCGCGGTCGACGAAACTGGCGTTCTCTAGCTTCTTTGCCTTACTCTGAATCAAGTTCTGTAACTTGGCATCTTCCTTTTCGAGACGCTCGAGTTCTGCCGCGACGTCGATCAAGCCGGCGAGATCGACGAAGACATCGATGCCTTGCAGATTGATGTGGGCGTTCGTTACCGGAGGTGCGGCGTCCGGTCCCCAGGCGGCAACCGTCGCGTTTGATGCCACTGGCCTTTGCCAGTGATCTTCTACCGTCCGTTGGAGTCTCGCTACGTTTCCCCTACGTTCTTTTGGGCATGTTAGCGCTAAGTAGAAAGCTCCCATTTGCCTCCTTCGAAGCGTGTTGAAGGCGCGTCGCCCTCGTATACTGTTCGTTGCTTGCCGGGGATGCCGTGAGCAACGAGGCTTTGCTTGAATCAAGGCTTCGCCGATACCGCCTATTTCGCGCAAGAACATCGCGAGTGTAACGATGAATGACCTTATCAAGATGGCGACTGCCGAGTTGGAGCGATTTCTATCCACAAGCTTGCCGAAACTTTCGACGGAGTGGTGGCAAAAGCGAGTCATCGACCGACTCTCGTTTCAGCAGCAACGGCTAGTCCAAGAAAGACGCTATGCGGGTCTCGAAGACCTCGACTTCGCGGCATTGTTGCGCGTGCTCGATCAGAACTGGTTTGAGCTTTCCGATGCACTATCTTTGCCCAGAGAGGCACGGAATTGGGTGAAGGAACTTCAGACCGTGCGGAACAAGTGGGCGCACATTTCATCCAGAGATGTGCCGAGCAGTGAAATTTATCGCGATGCCGACACGCTAGGACGGGTGCTGGAGATGATCGGTGCATCTGCAGAAGCACTTACTTCGGTTGAAGAAGTGAAGTCCGAGGCTGTTCAACAACTTGCAGCCCAAGCTCTTCCAAAACCAATCGAGTCGCCGCCAGTCCCGTTTGTCTCGTCTGCCCCCGAACACGCAATGCGTAAAGAATCACAAATAGAGCAGGCTGCCCGAACCCGCCAGACCGCTCTTTTCGCCGTAGGTGATTTGGTAACGCTTCGGTCCAATCCATCCGTTGTCATGCCTGTGATCGAAGTTCTTGACGCGGTGGCAGGCGAACGCTGCTACCGAGCCTTCCACAACAACGCCAAGGCCACCTATTTCGAGAGCCAACTTCAAGCGATGGCTGCGCCTGCGGACAATCAGACACAACTGACCGCAGAAGAACTTCACGCTTCCCTGACCAGCCTTCAACTTCGCGCTCCGTCTTGCGCAAATCTGTACTCACTGCGATCCGGGCGGGTTAAGTTCGTCCCCTATCAGTATCGACCCGTCCTGAAGTTGATCCGGTCAGATCGACCTCGACTGCTGATCGCGGACGAAGTTGGTGTCGGAAAGACAATTGAAGCCGGGCTGATTATCAAAGAGTTGCAAGCCCGCATGGATCTCTCGTCAGTACTAATCATCTGCCCGAAGGCACTCGTTGCCGAGCGAAAGTGGTTTGTCGAGATGAAGCGGTTTGAGGAGCAGTTCACGGCGCTGGACGGGGCGCTTCTGAGACACTGCTTACAGGAGACGCATTTGGATGGCGAATGGCCCGATCAGTATTCGAAGGCGATTCTTCCATTTTCCCTCTTCGACAAGGACTTGATCTTCGGTCCCGACGAGCCGAACAAGAAGCACCAGGGACTGCTCAATCTCGACCCGCCACCCAAATTCGACTTGGTGATCGTCGATGAGGCGCACCATATCCGGAACACCGAGACCTACCTGCACCACGGAGTTCGGTATTTCTGCGACAATGCGGACGCGGTTCTCTTTCTTAGCGCCACGCCAGTACAGTTAGGGCAAACCGATCTCTATACGCTGCTCAACGTCTTGCGTCCTGATTTGATTATCGACGCCGCCAGCTTCGCACAAATGGCCGCGCCGAACCGCTTCATCAATGCTGCTATTCGCCATTGTCGGCAGGGACAAGAGGGTTGGGCCAGCGAAGCCCGAAGCAGTCTCGATGACGCCGCTCAAACCGAGTGGGGGCGACTCTTCATCCGGGAAACCCCAGCGTTTCAGCAGACTTACGATCAGCTTCAGCAAGACTCCCAAAGCGATGCCGATCGAGTCGCTGTGACGCGGTCCATCGAAGAACTCTACACCTTCAGCAACCTGATCAATCGCACTCGACGCCGCGATATCGGGGAGTTTACCGTTCGCAAGCCCGAGACATTAACCGTCGAGTTCACCGACGGTCAGAGAGATTTCCTCGTCAACTACGACTTGCCTTGGAATCCCATGCGTATCGAACAGCGGATTGGCCGTATCGATCGATATGGGCAGCAGAGCCCGACAGTCGTGATCGTCAACTTGATCACGCCCGGAACCGTCGATGCCGAGATTTACGATCGCTGCCTCTTGCGGATCGGCGTGTTTCAACACGCCATCGGCGGCAACGAAGAGATTCTGGGCGAGATCACCCAGGAGTTGAAACGCATCGAAGAGAACTTCGAGCTAACCGAGGCCGAGCGGCATGCGCGGTTCAAGCAACTCGCCGACAACGGCATCAGGCAGCTCAACGAGGAGCAAGAACTCGAATCCAAGCAAGCCGAACTCTTCGGCTTGAACATCCCCAATCAGAAATGGCTGAAGGACATTGAGTCGGCACAAAACTATTGGCTCTCGCCCTCGGCGCTTCAGCAATGCGTCATCTCCTACCTCGCGAGTCGACTCGACCAGGAACAGGACTACCTATTGGGCGACAAACCAGTGAAAACATTGCGGTTAAACAAGGATGCGCGGCCAAAGCTGCTTGACGATTTCAAGCAGTTACCTCGGACGAAAGACCCGGTCGCGCGTGAATGGAAGAAGTGGCTTAAAGGTACGACACCGACGGTCTCGGTCACCTTCGATCAAGAGGCCGCTGCCGAGAACCCCAAGACGTTGCACTTGTCGGTGACGCACCCACTGCTTCGTCAAGCCGCGTCGCACCTCAAGCTGGACACGACGGCTTACACGACGCTCGAAATACAAACGTCCGATATTTCGCCAGGCGAGTATCTCTTTGGCATCTACCATTGGTCGAAGCAAGGCGTGAAGCCCGACAAAGAACTTGTTGCGGTTGCAGATGACGCGGCGATCGAAGAACGCCTATTTTCATTGCTCCAGTCGGCAACGACTTGCTCCAACCCTCCGCCGATGAGTCCGGCACAATTTAAACCACTCGACGCCCAGCACCACCGTAAGTGGTCTGCCGCTCGGGCCAATCACGAGGCCGATAATCGCCAACTTGTCGAGTACCGCATCCACAGCTTGACGGTCAGTCACCAAGCTCGCTGCAAGGCCATCGAAGACCAGCTCAACCGAGCAACCAACGACAAGATTCGCCTGATGAAGCAAAGCGAACTTGAACGGGCCAATGCTGACTTCGCCCGCCGGATCGAGTCGCTCAACCAAGCCACGCGCAGCGGGGACATTCACGCGACGCCGGTTCTATTTGGCACGCTCATCATAGAGCTGCACTTTAGAGGATCATGCGGCGAGGGAAATCAGATCTTGGAAGAGCCGCCACAATTTGCGGTGGTCGGGGCCGTGAGGCAGAGCGGCGAGGAATTGTTTTCCCAACATTTCTCGGGAAATACTACGACGCCGGTCTGCGTGCGAGGGACGACGGTCTGCGTTGTCCCAAGGGCGATCACGGCGGTCACTCAATTCCGATTTATCGACGTCCCAACAACATAACTCGACCAACGTGTACATCCATTGGTTCAAATGCCAGCAGCCCATGTTGGACCAGACGTTGCGAACTTGTTGCTGACCCGCTCCCCACACTTCTTTCACATCGTGGAAATGTTCTTCGATCGCCCAACGCGCCGCCACCGCTGCCAAAATATCACTCGCTTCCGCCGCTGTGTCCGTGCAGAAATAGGGTGCCCAACCGCCGTCCTCAAAGC
>JAQBZB010000098.1 GCA_027622275.1 Planctomycetota bacterium
AAGAAAGCCGTAACTCTTTTTACAAACGTATGTTTTGAAGAATACTCACCGGTTCATGAATAATCCGGGTGGCGGGACCGGGTCGCTCTCGAATTTGAAATCATGAACGACGCGAATCTCGAATCGCTCCGAGCAGCGCTCCAAAACGAGCAACCCTTTGTGCGATCGATGGCGGCACGGGCACTCGGCATTCTGGCGGATCGAGACTCCGCCGATATTCTCGTCGAGTTGGTCAAATCTGACCCGAGCTACCTCGTTCGCATCCGGGCGGTCGAATCGCTGGGCTTTCTCAAGATGAAGCCAGATGTCATCGAGTTGGCGAAGAACGACGAACAGGGAGGAGTTCGCTGGTCAGCTACTCTGGCGGCGGAGCAACTCAAGAGTGAAGTCGACTACGCCGCTCAGGTTCGCCAGGCGTTTGCATTCGGGATCGACCGGGATGAGATGGACCACGCTCACGTCGGACAACCGGCACCTGACATCACGGTTCAAACGATGGACGGAGAACCTTTCAAACTTTCATCCGTCCTCGGAAAGAAACCGATCGCAATCTACTTTGCGGCGCTCGACGGCTGAGGCGGTTGCATGCACGAACAGGCGCAGTTGCGTCTGAGGAAAGAGGAAGTCATCGAGCTGGGTGCCGCGGTGTATGTCGTCCAGGCGCAGGATCTTCTGCGCACCAGGGTGTTCAAAGAAGAGAACCGACTGCTTTCTACATTTAAGAACCCCTTTACCGAAGCCCAGAGTCTGGTGTTCTCCACGGCTCTCGCAGATCCCGCTGGTCATGCCTCGGCGATTTATGGCGTGTCTCGAAAGTGTGCGGCATGGGGGCAATGGGTTGAGAACGACCCTTGCTGGTTTGTCATTGACCGTAAGGGTCTCCTCACTTACGCTGCTCATCCAACATTCGCGAGCCCAACATCGTACGTCAAGGAAGTCGATCTCATGCTGGAAGCGCTTGCAGAAGCTGCTCGCTAAGCTAGGAATAACTCAAACGAAAGTATTCTTATGAATTCGATCATTCGAACGATCTCGGCTCTGGTCATTAGTGTCCCAGTTTTCGCAGGAGTAGGCTGGGCCGATCCGGGCACGCCGAAACAGCAGTACTCGGCGATCTTCAAGGAATACAGTCCGGTAAGTGGCGGCATGCGAGTGGCGAAGACCGACTTGGAACGTAGGGCGGGCGAGAAGTCCATCGACGCTGCGCTGGAGAAGTTGATTCGCGAGGCGGAAGAAACGAACGCGGCGAAGTAAATGCATGGAGTCAATTTGACGGTCGGCGTCCTCGCTCACTCTTCTCTGATTGCGATTCCGGCACTTCTGGCAACGACTTGACCAACTGAGCGGCACGAACATAAGCGGCAAAATTTTGTGCCCACTGAGGGACGCGGGGGTCAAATGGCGCGGGATAGAAGATCGCGATCTTCGCCATGTTCCATCGAGCGAATCTTTCGCGACGCTCGTGCAACGCGTGGCACGTTCTAGCGGTAGCGGAAAAAAGCCACACAAGCATCGAGGCCTCTGCATCAGTCTCTGGCAGACCCTGAGATGCAGTACAGCGATTCCTGGCGTTGGCCGTCGATCGTGTCGGCAACGCGAAGATAGGTGTCACTCTTTTTCACAACGCAGATATCTTCCGTCCAGCGTTTTGCGAACACGGTTTTGCGAACACGGGGTTGTTCGGGTGCTTCGTCCAGCGGATGCCGTCGGGCGATGTGGCGTAGCCGAGATGCAACAGGTTCGGTCGATTTTTGTCGTAAGCCCCCTGCCATCCGCAGTACCACGCATGATAGGCACCGTCTTCGTGAACGACCCACATGTGCTCTCGGATGTGTTCGTCCCACGCGCCTGCCGGACCGGGAGTCAACACCGGATTGGCGGAAGACTGTTTCCAGCCCACGAGGTCGTCGTCATGGGACCACGTGATGGCAACCTTTGGGTCATACTGTCAGCGTTCTTTCGCATCTTGCCGACGTGAAACTCGCTTTCGAAGAATAGCCTTCCTATTGGCAGCCGCATCGTTCCGGGAAGTGTCACTGGAAAAATAATGACAGCGCGGTCAGTTCATCCCGAGCCCGGATTATTCACGAAGATCATCGCGAGGAGTGGTAAGTTTTTCACCTCACGGGCTCAGTCCGCCGTCGCGAACTCGCGCAGAAAAATCCAGAATGTCGTGGCAAACAGCACGTCTCCAAACCACCGCCTACAAGTCCATTACCTGCTGGACGTCGGCGGCGATTGATTCCCGCGGCGAAAGCACGGAAACAACGAAGAACAGAGTCAGGGAGACCAGCAGCGAAAATGCGCCCCCGTGGAATCCGTGAGGCAATTGAATGTCGAACAGTTTCAGGCCGAAGTTCAGCAGCAGGCTGCTCACGATGGCGACGTTGCAGGCGAGCGACGTCGCGCGTTTCCAATTGAACCCGATCGCGACGGTCGGCACGATGGCGGCTGCAAACGTCGACCAGCCAAACGCACCCAACAGCGCGACAAGATCGCCGCTTGTGAGTGCAACAACGGCTGCCGCTGCAGCAATCAGAACCGTCGCGATTCGCGCCCAGAGTAGCTCGTTGTGCAGCGATCTGCCCCGCAACGCTCGGGGGATGTCGTGAACCACGGCCGCCGCGCCAATGTTGAGGAAGCTGTCGGCCGTGGACATGATCGCGGCCAGCAACGCCGCAAACACGATGCCTGACAGCAACGGGTGCGCGTAGCTTTGCAGGAATTCCCCCGCAGCGTCGTCCGCATTCGTTAGTTCCGGATGAATGCCCTGCAAAACGAGCGTCCGCATCGCCAGACCGATGCCGATCCATAACAGTGCCGAGATGCCGTAGCCGACCACCGAGATCGGCAGCATGCGTCGCACATCGTCGACGCGGCGGGTCATCATCAGCTTGGTGATCACGTGAGGCTGCCCGCACGCTCCCAGCGCAAAGATGAAGTACCAAGACAAACAGCCGATCATTCCCAGTGTTCCCCAGGGGCTGATGGCCTCGGGATCGTCGGCGAGAATCGTCTGTGACATGCCGGCCAGGCCGCCGTCCACCGCGAAAATAGCTGTGGCGAGGACCAGCACGGCCGCGACGACCATGATGATCCCCTGAACGAGATCGGTATAAACCGACGCGATAATGCCGCCGGTCACGCAGTAAAAGACGAGCACGGAGCTGCTGATGGCGACGCACACATCAAGGCGAAGCTGGCCAATCCATGACACCTCGGCGAAGATACCCTGCAGCACCATCGACATCGCCAGAATCTGAGTGGCGAGATAACCCATCACGCCCAGCAGGATCGCCACCGCCGTCAACAAACTGGTCGAGCGGCTGCCATAGCGCGCGGCAACGGCATCCGGCAACGAAATCGGTTCGCGCAATTCTGCCAGCAGTCGCAAGCGCTTGCCCAGCAGAAAGAACGTGATGCTGATGGCAATCGGAGTGCAAATGATCATCCAGAAGGAACTGGTCCCCATCTTGTAAACCAGACCCGGTCCGCCGACGAAGCCCCAGCCGCTCATCGTGCTGGAAAACACCGCGACCGCGGCCACGACGACGCCCAGGTGACGCCCGGCCATAAAGAAATCCTGCGTGCTCTTTGTGCGACGCATCGCCCAGATGCCAACGCCAATACACATCGCCATGTACGCGGCGACGGAAACAAGCACGATCAGTGAGCGGTGGTTCTCCATACGCGTCGGCTACCAGTTTGCGGTTAGTCGTGGTTCGCTCCGCGAACCAAACGTATTGTTCGCGGAGCCAACAACAACAATGCAGTCAAGCTACAGCGGATCGTCGGATCGCGATGAACGGGCGATGAGTTCGGCAAATTGTCGCGCGTTGTCCGGTGGCCAAATCCAGCGGTTAAAGAACACGACGTAGACGACGATGAAGAATCCCGGCACAAACCAGATCCCAAACAGCAGCCAGGATAGCGGTTCAGGGAACGAGCCGATAAACGCGGCGTGCGGCTGGCTCAGCGAATCCCAATACGAATAGCACAGCATGCCGAACACACCTTCGTAGAGCAGTCCACCGACGAGGAATGTAGCCGCACGCCAGTTGGTTGCTGAACGACGGCGTACCGTTCCGCATACGAGTAGACTGACGAAAGTTGCAATCAATACCGAACCCAGCATCCAGCCGCCAAGCAGGAGATGTCCATGGCGGAGGGCTCCGTTACCACCCTGATCCATGGTCGGAAATCTCGAATGTTCGTAGCCATGTCCGTTGGGAACTTCGGGCGTCAGTAGGACGGCCAAAACGGCCGCCCACAACAGCACCAGCAGGACCGACAACGTGCAGGTCCATGGATCCGGCTTTCGTGCTGCAGTATCGGAGGATTGTGTCACGGTGAGGCCTGTCTCAAAAAATCCGATGACAGCCAAACTGGATCGGGATACGCATAGAATCCCTGTCCCGTTTTCACACCAAGATGACCAGCTGCGATCTTGTCCAGCAGCACCTGCGGCGGCGCGTCGGCGGGGTCGCCGGACTCTTCATGGTAGACCAGCTCGATATCGCGCACGACGTCCAGACCGATGATGTCCATCATGGCGAGCGGGCCCATAGGCGTCTCCATCTGTATCATCCACGTGCGGTCCACGTCTTCGACAGTCGCGATTCCCTGGTCGACAACTTTCAACGCCTCCTTCTTCACCGCTCGCCAGATGCGGTTGAAAATGAACCCGGTGCTTGGCTTGCGCACCAGAACGGGTATCACGCCGATCGAAGTCATGAACGACTGCACGGCCAGTATCGTCTCGTCCGATGTCGATGATCCGCGCATCAGTTCCACGAAAGGATGTTTCCAGATCGGCTGGACGAAGTGGGTGTTGAGAAGTTTGCCGGGACGCTTCGTCGCTGATTCGATCCGCGAAACGCGGATCGAGGAACTGTTGGTCGCGAGAATTGTGTCGCGCGGGCAGAGTTCATCAAGTTGGTGGAAAACATCACGCTTGACCGCCAAGTCCTCGCGGACGGCCTCGATTACCAAATCGGCGTCGGTGACAGCTTCGGCCAGCGCGCTCGTTCGACGAATTCGGTCCAAAATCGACTGCCGCTGATCGGCGACCGCACACCCGTCGTCGATCATACGGTCAAGGAATTCCGACAAACAGACAACGCTGTTCTCGAGCGCTACTTCGCGTGCGTCATGCAGGCACACGCTGTTTCCCCCGGCGGCGCATTGCAATGCAATCTGGTTGCCCATGAACCCTGATCCAATGACGGCGATACGGTTAAATGGCTGAGTCATGGTTTCTCTTTCGAACGCAGCATTGAAAATCTACGGCTGATGGGTACTAATGGCACCGTGCGGCGCTGCCACATGACGGGCTACCGCTCGGTGCGCGACTACGAGCCGCGAATCGACTGACAGAATATACGCAAAAGAACAAGAAGTTACCAACTAGCAGCACGATGCCCAAACCGCAGCTCATCGAATCTCGTGATCGGTATCACATCTTCGCCAGCGTGACAACGCGTTGGAAAGACAATGACGTGTACGGGCACGTGAACAACGCCGTCTACAACGCGTGGATGGACACGGCCATCACGCAGTTCTTTCGAGAACATTGGCCGGGGATTCCGGACGCACCCATCATCCCCGTTGCCGCCGAGACACTATTTACGTTTCACCGTTCGATCTCCCATCCAGATGACGTTGAAACTGGTTTTCGCGTCGAAAGAATTGGCAACAGCTCGGTGCGCTGCGGAGTGGGTGTATTCACTCAGGGCATCAATGAAGCAGCAGCCTGGGGGCATATGGTTCACGTTTGGGTGGACAAGGAGTCCAATCAGCCGGTGCCGATCCCCGACGACGTGCGCCGGGGGCTTGAGTCAGCATTGACGAAGCACAAAATCTGATACAATTCGTCCCAACTTCGGTTTAAGTGCGTCCCTCGTTTAACGGCAAGCCGAAGGCGACTGGGTGTTCGTGAAGTGTCTAACGCAGTCGCTTTCGGCTTGCCGTTAAACGAAAGAGACCTCCACATGCAGCTCGACCAAATCCGTCAGATCGCCGTCATTGGCCTGGGCCGCATGGGGCATGGCATTGCCCAGACATTCGCCATGGCCGGTTACCAGGTCCACGGCTTCGATGAAAGTGATGATGCGCGAACCACCGTCCATCGGCGCATTCGCAGCAACCTCGAAGACTTCGCCAAGAACGGCATGTTGGACGGCGTGGAGATCGATGTCGTCCTCGGCCGCATTGCCGTCGCCGACACGGAAGCTCAGGCCGCTGGCGATGCCGACTTCGTCGTCGAGGCAATCGCCGAGCAGCTCACGGCCAAACAGGAATTCTTCACCCGTATTGAAGACGCAGTCGCGGACACGACGATTATCGCCAGTAACTCATCGACCTATACGATTTCCGATTCAGGCGTCAACATGCGACTTCCGACGCGGGCCGTTGTGACTCACTGGTTCAATCCGCCTCATATTGTGCCCGCTGTCGAAGTCGTGCCCGGTCCGGACACGACCGAAGAAGTCACGGAAACCACCCTGGCTTTGCACCGCAAGATCGGTAAGCTCGCGGTGCGGGTTAACGCCGAAATCCCCGGCTTTCTGGTCAACCGAGTGCAGATCGCAATGATCCGTGAAGTCTGGGACTTGTACGAACGTGGGGTTGCCAGCCGTGAGGATATCGATGCGGCGATCCGCGGCAGTCTCGGATTTCGTCTCGCCGCCTGTGGTCCCCTGGCGATCTGCGATTTTGGCGGCGTCGATATCTGGGCCACCGTCTACAAGGGCTTGGCGCCCGATCTCCGACACGATGCCGAAGTGCCCGAATCGATTCAGAAACTTGTCGCTGCCGGCCGTTGCGGGACGCGCACCGGCAACGGCATCTACGACTACGATCCACAGACCATCGACGATGTGACGTCACAGCGCGACGAGACAATGCTGAAGCTCGCCAAACTCTTAAACGGTCCTCAATAACCATGCCCAAAGTCATCATCTCGTGCGCGATCACCGGGTCGATTCATACGCCGACGATGTCGCCGTATCTGCCAATCACACCCGATGAAATTGCGACCTCTGCGATAGGCGCAGCCGAAGCAGGTGCTGCGATTTTGCACCTGCATGCCCGCAATCCGGAAGACGGCAGCCCCACGCCGGATCCGGATGTCTTCCGACAGTTTCTGCCGCAAATCAAGGACGCCACGGACGCCGTGATCAACATCACTACCGGCGGCGCGGCGACGATGACCATCGAGCAGCGGATCGCCGGCCCACTGGCTTTGCAACCGGAAATGTGTTCGCTCAACATGGGCTCGATGAATTTCGGCCTGTATCCCGCGCTCAATAAATTCAGTGAATGGGACCACGATTGGGAGAAACCATACCTCGACGGCTCGCGCGACCGGATCTTCCGAAATACGTTCACGGACATCGAAACGATTCTGGAGCGGCTGGGCAAAGGTTGTGGCACGCGCTTCGAATACGAATGCTACGACGTCGGCCACCTTTACACGCTGGCTCATTACGTCGACCGCGGACTGGTCGAGCCGCCGTTCTTTGTGCAAACCCTGTTCGGCATTTTGGGCGGCATCGGAGCGGATCCTGAGAACCTAATGCACATGCGGCGGATTGCCGACAAACTGTTCGGCGACGCGTATCAATGGTCCATCCTTGCTGCCGGTCGCTTTCAAACGCACTTTGTCACCAACGGCGCAATGATGGGCGGCCATGTTCGTGTGGGACTCGAGGACAGTCTGTATTTGTCCAAAGGTGTGTTAGCCGAAAGCAACGCCGCACAGGTCGCCAAGATCCGACATATCCTCGAAGAGCTGTCGCTGGAAATCGCGACGCCTGACGAAACCCGCACCCTGCTGGCACTGAAAGGTGCCGACAACGTGTCCTTCTGACGAAGCCGAACCGCGAATGGCCTATGCCAAAATCTTATGCACGACATCTCCGTAGACATCGGTCAGACGAAAATCTCGCCGAGCTACGAGTCACAACATTTTGGACTTTTGGGCGTGAGTTCTCGCACTCTCTTTGCCCGTCACGAATGTCGCAAAACAGATCGCGAATCTCTTCGTCGCTCGTTTTATCTCGCTCGTTAGGCATGGCGGCGCTATAGCAAGGAAAGCATGCGACAGCGAATGAAGGCACGCTCACCATAGCAGGAGTCACTTTCGACGATCAAGTTTCGGCACCAAGCTTCAAGCCCAGCGCAATGGCGAGTCGGTCGGCGGTCGCCATACGAATGTCTCGTTCCCCGGAGAGAAATCGCGAAATGACAATCTGGGAAACACCGGACGATTTCGCAATCTGGTACTCCGATTGATCGCTGTCACGAATCGCCCGCTTAAGTGTTTCGCTGAGCGAGTCAGGGCTCCCTGATTGAGCATGCCGCGCGGGTGGAAATTCTTGTTGAACCTTCCGCCGCACATCTTCATCTCGCGAGATTTCATCTGCGGTCAACTCGCGATTGCGGAATTCTCTGTTAAACTTCTTAACCATCGGATTCCTAGTTGGGCTCAGGAACTTCGTAGGCTGTGACGACCCGAATAGCGTCTTCGTCAACTTCTTCGTAGATCACAATGATGTAGACTTCTTCCAAAGTGTAACCCCAAACGCACGGCCGTCCGGTGGAATCGCTAACGCCTTCACTTGCCGGGTTGCCCAACGCTTCTTCCACTTCTTCGATGTCCAGTCCATGTTCCGCAATGTGTTGGACGTTTCCGTAAACATCGTCTGGACCATCCCAAATCAGGCGGAAGTAAGGCATTACGAACTTTTCATATACTAGTCGTTTGACTAGTTGCGATCAACAGACACCGCATCGTCTTGGCCTGCTTAAAACGCCCAGCGGAAGATGCAATCTGTTCGGTTTCGCAAGTGGATCAATCGCGAAGACAATGTTGATTGGCGATCGAAATGCCGCTGACGATGGAACCGATAATACCAACAAAGCCTTGATCCGTACCACACAGGAACAAGTTTGGTAAATGCGTCGTACCGTCAAGCCGCTTCTCCGGGGCACCGTAAACTGCGCCGTTGTCGTGCCAGGTGAAGCGGCGGATGGTGTTGGGGGTGAACATGTCGGTCTCGATGACGTGGCCGCGGAAGTCGGGAATGAAGCGCACAGCGGAAGCGATCGTGCGGTCGTACCAGCGGAGCTTTTCTAATTTGTATTCGTCCTCGGGCAGCGCCATCCAGCGGTCGCTGTCCGCGATCGAAGTGATGCGGATCACGCCGTCGGGCAAATCGCCGTCTGACTCGTCGTACATGTAGTTGTTCGGCGAACAGATCACGCCGGTCCGCATGTCGCACAAGGCGTCGGTTGGCTTCTGCCAGTGAAACGCCGGCGAGTCGTTGTAGAAGACGATCGTCCGGTCGAAGCCGAGTTGCTTGGGCGGTTTGTCGAGGATCGAGATCGACTCGGTGAACGACATCTGCCCCGCTTGCTGCCCATCGACTTCCGTGATGTCTTCACATAGGCGAATTGTTTCGACAAGGCCAGCCGACGAGAGAATGCGGCGGCCTTCGAGTTCCTCGCCGTTGTCCAGAGCGACTCCAATCGCTTTGCCGTCTTTCACCTTAATTCGTTCGACCCCGCTGCGCAGTTTCAATTCGCCACCCAGCGAGCGGAAGCGGCGTACCAGGTTTTTCAAGATCAGCCGCACGCCGGTGAAAGGACGAGCAAAGCCTTCCATCAAGATGCTGCGGAACATGATGCAGAACTGGCCGAAGTCCATGTCGTGTTCACGGGCGTTGCCGTACCACATCAACGGGCAGAGCAGCATCTCCACGAGCAGCGGATCGCTGATCGTCTCGGCGAGGACGTCTCGCGTCGAGCCGCCAAAGTTGTGTTCGTTCAGATCGTCGTAGTCGATGATCTTGGCGAGCAGTCGTTGAAACGCATCCTTCTGCGCCGGGAACTTTGCGGCGATCTCGGCTTCGAGCACTTCCAAGCCGTTGCCAAAGTGAAGCTGAACATCGGGAAAGGCGATTGTCGAACCGATCTGCGGCGCGAGCGCAAAGTCTTCCCATTTGAAACGCAGCTGCCGCAGAAGCCGAGCGAGCGGGCCTTTCTTGGCTCCTTTGGGCGTGAAGTTCGTCACGGCGTGCAAGCCGACGTCGTAGTCGCGACCGCCCAACCGATAGAAGGAATTCAAGCCGCCAATCGTGTAATGACGTTCGAGAATGCAAACCCGCTGATTGAAATGCGCCAGCCGGATGCCCGCCGCCAGCCCCGACATCCCAGCGCCAATGATGATCGTGTCGTACATCGTTTGTCACTTGTCATTTGTCAGTCGCTCATCACAAATGACCAATGACTAGTGACAAGTGACAAATGACCAACTAAGCCTTTTGCAAATCCTTCATCAGCGGTGTCAGGTAAGTCACCGTACTCTGCATACTGGCGAGTTGGCCGTAGTCTTCCTCGGGAACCTGCACGCGATGACGCTTGCGCAGCTCCATGACGATGTCCAGGAAGTCCATACTGTCGAGTTCAAGCTGCTCACGGAAAGCGACTTCATCTTTCAGATCGCCTAAGTCCTCGTCGGGCGCGATGTCTTCCAGGATGTTGAGGATCTCGTCGCGAATATCGGCCGGTGACATGGTGTGCAGTTCTCCTGTTCAGGCTCATCACGACGGAGCGTGATGGCTACTTCAAATCCGTTCGATGATGACGACGGAGTTGATCCCCAGCATCCCGAACGAGTTGTTTAATACGTACTTGGGCTTGCCGATCTCGCGCGGCTGGTTCATGACCAGACCGGGCAAGCTGCATTCCGGGTCCAACTCATCGACGTTAATCGTGGGGTGACAGACGCCATCGTCGAACGAGGCCAGATTGCCCGCCAACTCCAACGCCCCGGCGGCTCCCATCGCGTGACCGATGAAGCTCTTGGCATTGTTGACGTAAGTCTGCTCACACTGGCCGAAGACATTCCGCAACGCGGTACATTCCTGGATATCGCCCAGGCCCGTACCGGTGGCGTGCGTGCTGACGATGTCAATCTGTTCGGCCGCCAGTCCCGCGCGACGCAGCGCCAGTCGGACGCACTCGGCTTGCCGCTCTGGATTGGGCAGCACAAAGTCAGTGGCGTCGGTATTGATCGCGTAGCCGACCAGCTCGCCATAGATTGTCGCACCGCGCCGCTTGGCGTCCTCAAGCCGTTCCAGGACATAGATGCAGCCGCCTTCCGCAACGACGATGCCGTTACGCTGGACGTCGAACGGGCGTGAGGCACGAGTCGGATCTTCGTGCGTCGCCAACGCGCCTTGGCTCTTGAAGCTCGCGAAGATGCCGAATGTGTGAATGCTTTCCGAGACACCGCCGGCGAGTGCCACGTCGCAGTCGTCCAGCCGCAGCATTTGGGCACCTTGAATCAGCCCAGCGTTGCCGGCGGCGCAGGCCGCTCCGATCGTGTAATGCGGGCCCGTGATCCCCATGTTCAAGGCGATTTCGCCGGCCGGATTGTTCGCGACCGTACGGGGGTTGTGATGGTGCGACCAGAACTGCGTGTCGTAGTCGAAGCCCTTCAGTTCGTAGATCTCGTTCTCGGTCTCGACGTTGCCGTGCTCGGTCACGCCGATGTAGATGCCGACGCGCGACTTGTCGATGTTCTCCCAGTCCAGCCCGGAGTGCATGACGGCCTCATTCGCCGAATAGACGCCGACGCTACCCGCGCGAGTACCGCGGCGGGCGTCCTTCTTCGACTGGTATCGCTTGACATCAAAGTCACAGATCCCGGCCAGCGTCTCGCCGACGTAGCGAATCTCGTATTTGCTGACACCACTGCGGGCGTTGAGCAGGCTGTCGCGGAAATCCGTCCAATTGTTGCCGTTGGGCGCAGTCAAGCCGACGCCAGTAATGACGATCCTTTGACTGTCCGGCAAGTTTTGGCGAGGCATTGCTATCATCGGGCTTCCGCGTGCAAGGTAGAACTCATGAGGCTACCTATTTATACGGTCATTGGCAAGCGGCTGAATCGTTGGCTTAAACGCGGCACAGCCACTCTATTCCGCCAGACTCGCGGCTAAACGGCGCATCCCTTCCAAAGTCGAAATCATGGGGGAATAATTAAAATCTTCGCGTGCCCGAGTGATGTCAAAGTAGTGCGACGTCGCCAGCTGAGCCGCCAGGAAACGAGTCATTCGCGGCTCGCTTTGCTTGCCGAGAACGCGGTAGACCGTCTCCATCGCGGTACCGATGCGCCAAGCGGTCTTCAGGGATAGCGACTTTTCGATCGGTGGGATTCCAGCGAGCGCAAGAATCTCGTTGATCCAATCCCAACAATTCACCGGCTCGCCTTGACTGATAAAATACGCTCGCCCGCAAACCGGTGATTGCCGGTTCAAAGCGTCGGCAGCTTGAAGATGAGCCAGCGCTGCGTTTTCGACATACACCATGTCCACGAGGTTCGTTCCCTGGCCGATTCGACGAAGCCTGCCGCTCCGGGCGCGTTCGAGCAGCCTCGGGATCAAATGCAGATCGCGAGGCCCCCAAATCAAGTGTGGCCGGAGCGAACAAGTGAGGAGCCCATCACGCCCATTCGACTCCAAGACATGCCGTTCGCCCAACGCCTTTGTGTGCGAGTAATGGCAGAGCCAGCGAGTAGGATACGGTGCCGACTCGTCGATGCCGCGTTGGTCGCTGCCGTCAAAGGTCACGCTCGGGCTGCTCGTATAAACCAGCCGACGCGCGGAGTGCTTCAAACAGCCCGCGACGACGTTGTGCGTGCCGAGTGTGTTGATGCCATAGAAATGATCCCACGAGCCCCAGATCCCCGCGACGCCCGCGCAGTGGAAGACGACATCGATACATTCACAGGCTCTGGCGACAGCGTCTGCATCACGCAAGTCGCCGGTGACCGTTTCGATGCCAAGCTCATCCAACTGGGAATAAGTTCCCCGCGAGAACGATCGGACGCGATCACCGCGCGCGAGAAGCTGCTCGGCGATGTACTGACCAAGGAACCCGCCGGCCCCCGTCACCAAAGCGAACAAGTCTTGACCTCCGTCGTACGATGGCCTTCCAAGGCCGTCGTCGAGCATTCGACGGCCTGGGAAGGCCATCGTATAAGTTCCGCAGCTCAGCTTAGGTGATGAACGATTCGCCACCGCCGTCCGCACCGCCGCCGACGGTAATCTCGCCAGTCTCTTCGAGTCGTCTGACGATGTCAACGATCTGTGTCTGAACGGCTTCGACTTCGGAAAGCCGCACGGAGCCAAGGTATTCGATTTCTTCGGTGAGCATAGCCGCTGCCCGTTGCGACATATTGCCGAGGATCTTTTCCTTAAGTTCTGGACTCACGCCCTTCAAGGCCATCGCCCATTGCGCCGTCTCGACGTTCTTCAAAATCGCCTGGATGTCTTTATCTCGGAGCTTGTTGATGTCTTCAAAGACGAACATCAACCGCCTGATCTCTTCGACCAATTCGGGATCTTCCTGCGACAAGTTTTCCAGCAACGTCTTCTCGGTCGTCCGATCACAGACGTTAAGGATTTGGGCGACGCTCGGAATGCCTCCCGCCGTGGCAAACGACTGGCTGACGACGGCTTCCATCCGTTTCTCAAGCCCCGACTCAACCTGCTCGAGAATCTCTGGGCTTGTCTGGCCCATGCTCGCAATTCGCGAGATCACCGCAATTTGGCGTTCGGTCGAAAGTCCTGCAATCACCTGTGCTCCGTAGGCGGGAGCGAGATGGGACAGGATCAGCGCAATCGTTTGCGGATGTTCGTCGTTGATGAAGGTCAGCAGGTTCTGCGGATCGACCTGCTTCAAAAAAGCAAACGGCAACGATTCGAGTGAGTGGCGGATGCTCGCCACGGTGCCACTCGCTTTGTCTCCCAGTGCCCGTTCGAGCAATGCCTGCGCCACGTCGAGTCCACCCATGCTGCCGCCCAGCGCCTGAGGATTGGCGTCCGCAAATGCCAGAATCGCGTCTTCTTGATCCTGGCTGGTGTAACGTCCGAGCTTGGCGATTTCGATCGACAGCGATTCGATTTCCTTCGAGTCGAACTTACCCATGATCTGCGCCGCATCATCCGGAGGGAGGCTCATGATCACAATGGCAGCTTTGCGCAAGTTACTGGCCATGCCTGCGGTACCGAGAACGCCGAATCTGGTCGAAGTGCATCACACCAGGCGCGCACGTGTCGCCTGTGAACACTCCGTCATCGGAATCTATCGGCTGTGAAAATGCACCAACTGAATGGAATCTACGCGATGTAGCGGATTGACCAGTCGCCGGTGCTAGCTCGGCGTTGCGACCGGCCGCCCTACGAAGCTTTCAGCTTCTGCACCTCGGCTTCGAGCGAAGCGATTTCCGCCTCCAGACGTTCGACTTCGCCCGGCTCGTCGTCCTGTGCCTTCGCCCCGGCGACTTGCTGCCGCAACGTCTGAAGCTTCTGGTTGCAGATGTCGATTCGTTTCCTGCTCTTCTTGTCCATGACGGTCTTCCGACGTTGGCTCGAAGTGGAACTGTTGATACAGATCCAGCCTATTCACCGCTGGTCGGTGGTGGAAGCCGCGTCTTCTACGTTTGCGACACTTGCCGCCGGTTGCGGTAACGAACTTGTCGATTTCTCCGATCGGTCGGCCAATCGCATGACGCCCGCCAGGCAAACGACCGTGATCGCCAGCACCATGTTGAGCGTCAGCCAAAACTTCTCGCGTTGACGCAGTTTCTTAGCCAGCCCGCTGCGGCCCGACAGTGCGGCGGCAAGAAAGAAGACTACGAATGCCAGCAGGAACTTAATGCCAAAGATCATGTGATAGGTGCTGGCCGGAATCGGTTTCTCGCTTATGTTGTATCGCGACATCAGCAATCCGAAGGCAACCAATCCGCTGATCAAAAGCTGGGCGCTGGAAAGCAAGACCATTCGCGACCACGCCTTGCGGAGCCATTCGGCGAATTCAGGCTTCGGCTCGAAGTCCGAGAGTTCCTTCGCCGGTACATAGGCGGTCCGCATGAAAATCGTGCTGCCAACCAGCATGATCGCGCCAAGAATGTGCATCCAACGAAGTATCAAGTCTAAAGCAAGCATAATAATTTCCTGTCAATCGCCTGGGCGATGAGGTAGCAGTCGTTGACCGACTGTTCTGAATAGTCTGGGGACGATCGTAGATGTCAGCGACTGAATTGTCTATCCGACACAATGTCCTACCCGCGGCAAGTGCCTGCGACTTTCGTCGCTTAAGAAACGGTGGACAAACTAATTCCTGGACCGCGATTCGGGACCGCGATTCGGGAGGGCGATTTGGGAGGGCGAGGCTCCCGCCGAGCCTTTCCCCGTCTGGCTCGGCAGGAGCCTCGCCCTCCCAAAACTCAAATCGGGTAGTTGATAATCACTTTCTTAGTGAGAGAACTCGGCCTTCCAGAGTTTCTCAACGAAGACCAACGCCGCCTCCTGATTTGTGATCTCATCGTTCAGCTGCGCGTCGCGGACGGCAATCAGTAGCCGTCGATAGGCAACGCCCGCCGGAATCCCCAACTGCTTCAAATCGTCGCCAGTAATCAGCGGAACGGGGTTCCATTCCGCCTGCGGCCGGGCCAGCGTTTGGCGACAATACTGAATGGCTTCGTTCGTGCCGTCGATGACTTGAGCGACCGCTTCGAAATAACTCATCAACTCATCAATGCGAGCCACGATCAAGACGCGTTGCAGGGCGGGCCAATCGATCGTTGGTGCCCCGCGAATCGTCGTTTCGTGCTTCAGACAGAGCAACACGCCCTCCAGCTCGCCGTTCGAGAGCTTCCAGCGCCGACAGCTGTCTTCCGCCGCATTGTTGCTTGCGGATTGAAGATGCACGGTGCGGAAGAGGGCTGCGACGGCCACGGCAAAGGAAGGCTCTTTCATCGCGCCGAGTGTTTCGAGCGTCTGTCGCCAAGCGTCCCCCGCGCAATCCAGCTCGGGAAGCACTTCAGCGAGCAAGCCTGACTCGCGCAGCAGCTCCAGGCCCCGTCGGCGATTCGCATCTGGCAGAAGCCGTCGCAACTCGGCCGTGATCCGCTCGACGCTGACGACTTTCAATTCGTCGGCGTGCCGTTGCACCGCGCGCATCGTTTCCGGATCGACTTCGCAGCCCAGCGTTGTCGCAAATCGAACAGCGCGCAGCATCCGGAGCTTGTCTTCGGACAAGCGTTCCTCGGGATCGCCGATGGCTCGAATGATTCTCCTCGCGAGATCATCCTGCCCGCCGACATAGTCGATCACTTGATCCGACAGCGGATCGTAGAACAGTCCGTTGATCGTGAAATCGCGTCGCCGCGCGTCTTCTTCCGCATTGCTGAAGGCCACGCTATCGGGATGCCTGCCGTCGCTATACGTCGCATCGCGGCGGAAGGTGGCAACTTCGATCTGTCCCGCGGCTCGCGGCCCGCACACCGTGATCACGCCAAACGCGGCTCCGATTGCCAGCGTCCGCCGCTTGCCGAAGACTTCGCGAATCTGATCCGGGGTCGCGTTCGTGGCGACATCGTAGTCCTTTGGATCGCAGCCCAGCAGCCGGTCTCGAACACATCCGCCGGCCCACAATGCTTCGTAGCCCGATTCGCGCAGCTGCGCCACGACATCCTTGGCGAACTGGCGGGCTTTGACTGAATCGAGGGAGGCCATGCTGACTCCAGGGCTGGACGAGTTGCCACATTGTAGTGACTGACCGCGACTCTGTCCCGCGGCTTTGGCTGGGTAGCTCGGCACCCCATGCGACGTTACGATACGGGATTCGAGATGGTACATGGGAGCCAATCGTGTCCGATGATTACATTCGAGTTCGTGGAGTCCGGGTTCACAACCTGCGTGATGTGGACTTGGACATTCCACGTAACCGATTGATCGCCTTCTGCGGCGTCAGCGGCAGCGGCAAGACCAGCTTGGCGCTCGATACGCTCTATGCCGAGGGGCAGCGGCGGTACATCGAGAGCTTTTCGGCGTCTACACGGCAGTTCCTGGAGCGGCTCGAAAATCCCGACGCCGATCGGATCGACGGCCTGCCCCCCGCAATCGCCATCACGCACAAAGACCATTCGGCGTCGAGCCGTTCGACGATCGGCGCCGCGACGGAAATCGACAATCACCTGCGGCTGGTGTTTGCGAGGATCGGACGCGTTGTCTGTCATGGTTGCGGAAAAACAGTTCGCCAGGATTCAGCGAGTACAGTCGCCCAGTCGCTTTCTCGGTTGCCCGAAGGGACGCGATTCATGATCGCCTTCGCGCGAGCGGTCACGTCCGCGGAGAACCTTGGCGAGATCATCGACGAGTTGCGTGAAGAGGGATTCGTTCGTTTGATCGCACAGGGTAAGACGTGGAACCTGTCCGCGGGCGAGTCGCCCGTCGTCGATGTTTTCCCGGCCGAGTTGCTCGTTGTGATCGATCGCTTAACGGTCGGAGACCCGGCGGATCAACGTGTGATCGATTCGCTGGAGACGGCCTTTGCTCATGGCGATGGACGTTGTGTCATCCTGACATCGGCGACGTCCGACGAGACCAAGTCCGGGAAAACGATCGACGGGCGCGAGTGGTTGCAATCCGCTTACAGCACTGCGCTGACATGCGAAGATTGCGGCATCGACTACCCAGCGCCCGACCCGCGGCTGTACAGCTACAACAGTCCGCTGGGCGCTTGTCCCGAGTGTGAAGGGTTTGGAAACCTGGTGGATATCGACATGGATCTGGTCGTGCCGGATGCGAGCAAGTCGCTGGCTGAAGGAGCGATCGCACCCTGGAACACACCATCCTACAAGCACGAACTCGAAGAGCTGCTGGCACTCGCCCCCGACTATGACTTGCCCGTCAACATTCCGTTTTCCGAATTGGACCACCAACAGCTGGCGTTGATTCGCGAAGGTGTTCCCGAGCGGGAGTTCGGCGGCTTGCGAGGCTTCTTTGCTTGGCTGGAGAAGCGCAAATACAAGATGCACTTGCGCGTGTTCCTCAGCCGCTGGCGCAGTTATCGGCCCTGTCCGTCGTGCAACGGCGCTCGGCTGCGCCCGGAGGCGCTGGCCACAAAGATCGGCGGGCGGAGTATCGCGGAGATTCTGGCCGCGAAGATCATCGATTCGTTCGATTTCTTCCGGACGTTGGAGCTTAACGAATGGGAGCGGACTGTCGCGCGGACGATGCTCGATCAGGTGGCGGGACGGCTCGGTTATCTGATCGACGTGGGGCTCGGTTATCTGACGCTCGATCGGACGCTCCGCACGATCAGCAGCGGCGAAGCCCAACGCGTGACGCTGACCTCGGCCCTCGGCTCCAGTCTGGTCAATATGCTGTATGTGCTCGACGAGCCTTCGGTCGGACTGCATCCGCGCGACGTCGATCGTTTGATCAAGGCAGTCTCTTCGCTGCGGGAAAGAAGCAACACGGTCGTCGTTGTCGAGCATGAAGAAGCGCTGTTGCGAGCCGCCGATCATATCATCGAAGTCGGCCCCGGCGCGGGAGAACGCGGCGGCCAGATCGTGTTTCAAGGAACTCCGGCCGAGATGGAAGCCTCGCCTGAGAGCGTAACAGGGGCTTACCTTTCGGGGCGGCGCGGGATCGGCGTCCCCGAACGCCGCCGACAACCGAGTCACGGCTGGGTGCGGTTGGTGGGAGCGCGCGGTAACAACCTGCAAAACGTGACGGTCGAGTTACCGCTTGGCGTGCTGTGCCTGGTGACGGGCGTGAGCGGAGCCGGCAAGAGCACGCTGGTGCAAGACACTTTGTACGGAGCGTTGTGCAACCGCAAACGCAAGAACGCCGCCAAGCCGCTGCCGTACGACGACGTCTATGGAGACGGGCAGCTCGACGACGTGATCCTGATCGATCAAAGCCCGATCGGCCGATCGCCGCGCTCGAATCCGGTGACGTACGTGAAGGCGTTCGACGAGATCCGCGCCGTCTTCGCCGATACGATCGAGGCGCGCACGCATAACTACACGGCAAGCCACTTCAGCTTCAACGTCGATGGCGGTCGCTGCACGGCCTGCAACGGCGACGGTCACGTGGAAATCGACATGCAGTTTCTCGCTGATGTCTACATGAAGTGCGATCAGTGCCACGGCACGCGCTATCGCCACGAGATTCTCGATGTGACGTATCGCGGACGGAACATCGCGGAAGTGCTCGACATGACGATTCGCGAAGCCTTTGCGTTCTTCCGCGGCCAACAAAAGACACAGAAGAAGCTGAAACGGCTGATCGACGTCGGGCTCGATTACTTGCGGCTCGGCCAACCGGCGAACACGCTTTCCGCGGGCGAGGCCCAACGACTGAAGCTGGCGTCCTACATCTCGTCGGCGAAACGCAACCGCACGTTGTTCATTATGGACGAGCCGACGACGGGCCTGCACCATTCGGACATCGTGCAATTGCTCGACTGTTTCGATGCGTTGCTCAGCGTCGGACATTCGCTGATCGTCGTTGAACACAATCTGCAAATGATGAAGGCCGCGGACTACATCATCGATCTCGGTCCGGGAGCCGCCGAGCAGGGCGGCAAGGTCGTCGTGCAAGGAACCCCGGAGAAGGTTGCCCGGTGCGAAGAGTCGGTCACCGGCCGCTTCCTTGCGGAGGTGCTTGGAGATGCGTTGAAAGAACAATCAGCATGACTTTCGCCGATCACATCGATGTGTTCTACGGCCGAGTCACGCACAGCTCGGCACAGGTTTACGTTCGCGTCAGTTCGCTCGTCGGGGGCGGCGAGTGGTCGATCGCGGGACACGTGCGCGGCCCAGTCGCTCGAGGCGTCAGGACATTGCCCGCAACCGTTGCATTGACGGACCTCGGCGAAGGCGCGACGCTGCTCGCCTCGTGCGCGATCCCCGACCCAGCTTTTTGGACGACACAGCTTCCTGGTGTGTACGAACTACATATCGACCTGCGGCGCGATGGCGAAGTCGTCGAGACTATCGTACGCACGCTGGGCATTCGTTTTTTTGGTGCCAGCGGGCGACATTTTCTTTGGGAGGGGAAGCGGTGGGTGTTGCGAGGCGTTTCGACGCAGGTGAGCGATGTCGAAGAGATTGATGCGTTCCAAGATAACGCCGGCGTGATCGTCGTGAAAGATCCGACCGAGTCCTTGCTCAGTCGTGCTTCTTTTTCAGGTGTGCTGCTTGTTGCCGAACTGACGAGTGGCGACTTGCTTCAAGAGTTACGACGTCTCAGCCATTGGCCG
Organism: Planctomycetota bacterium; assembly: GCA_027622275.1. Classification (GTDB taxonomy): domain Bacteria; phylum Planctomycetota; class Planctomycetia; order Pirellulales; family Pirellulaceae. Next base: position 20,125 of record JAQBZB010000098.1, read on the forward strand.
GCCAGCGCGATCGCGATACTGCCGAGCGAGTGCGACGTCACGAAGGAACTGCGAGCCGCCGTGCCAAACTTGCTGTTTGCCGAGCGCATCGATTTAAGCACGGCCATCGCGCCAGCTGATTGGACTCAGGTTGTCTTCTGCGACGAGACGAACCAGCAGCAATTACGCGACGCCTTGACGCAGATGCCTCTTCCCATCGTCGCGGAACGCAGGTTGAATGGTGGCTACACGCTGAAAGAGGCTCGCCGCGAATGCGACCACTTGCAAAGAGACTTGGCACCGCTCGGAGACTTCGCCGGATATATTGTTCAGATGTGAACGAGGAATGTGCCTGTGACAGAACGATCCCCAAACCTCGATCGCTACGTTCGCCAGATGCGTTACCCGCCATTGGGTGAAGAAGGTCAGGCGAAACTGCAAGCGAGCCGCGTGCTGATTTGCGGTTGCGGTGCGTTGGGATCGGTCTTGGCCAATACTCTAGGCCGAGCTGGTGTCGGACATCTTCGCATTGTCGACCGGGACTTTCTCGAACTGAACAACCTGCAACGGCAAGTGCTGTACGACGAAGAAGATGTTGCGGCGGGAATCCCGAAAGCGATTGCCGCGGCAGCGAAGCTGCGTAAGATCAATTCGCAGATCGAGATCGAACCGCTCGTCACCGACGTCGATCACACGAACATCGAGCGGCTGATCGACGGCGTCGATATGATCGTCGATGGTACCGATAACTTCGAGACGCGGTTTTTATTGAACGATGCGGCAGTGAAATTCGGCATCCCGTGGGTTTACGGCGGCTGCATCGGAGCCGAAGGGCAGTCGATGACGATCATTCCGGGCGATACACCGTGCCTGCGATGCCTGATGCAGGAATCGCCGCCGCCGGGAACCACACCGACTTGCGATACGGCCGGCATCCTCGGCCCGATCATCAACATCATCGCTTCGCTGGAAGCATGCGAAGCGATCAAGATCCTCAGCGGCAATCGCGACGCGATCAATCGTACGCTGACGGTTGTCGAGCTGTGGGACAACCGCATCCGGCAAGTGAAATTGGACTCGCTGCAAGAGGCCGTCGATTGTCCGACCTGCAAGCATCGCGAATTCCCGTGGCTCGACGGACAGCGCGGGAGTCATACGGCGATTCTCTGCGGGCGCAATGCGGTGCAACTGAGCTTCCCCGACCGGCAATCGCTGTCGTTGGACTCGCTGGCCGCGAAGCTGGAAGGCGTCGGAACGGTCACGCAGAATCGCTTTCTGTTGCGACTGGCTGTTGACGACTTTCTACTGACCGTCTTCCCCGACGGTCGTGCGATCATCGGCGGCACGGAAGATATTGCCGAAGCCAAAACGATCTACGCCAAGTATATCGGCAGCTGAGTCGCAAGCGGTTATCACCTAACTCTCGCTTGAGCCATTGCCCGACGCTTGGCGGCGAATCGCTTGACGAGTTCATCGACGATCACACCGCCGAGGATCACGGCACCGATCACGGCGTACTCGATGTTTGTCGGAATCCAATCGATCAGCGTGATCGAGTTTTTGAGCACCTGCATTACGGCCGCGCCGATGACGACGCCGATGATCGTGCCTTCGCCGCCGCGCAAGCTGCAACCGCCGAGCACCGCCGCCGCGATCGCGTACAACTCGTAAAACGATCCGAAGTCAACCGGTTGCGCCGAACCGACATCCAACACGAAGAGCATTCCGCCCAGGCCGCTGAGCATGCCGCAGATGACATAGGCCAAGATGATCATGCGGTCGGTGTTGATGCCGCTGTAACGAGTCGCTTCTTCGTTGCGGCCGAGCGCCAGCATGTAACGTCCGTAGATGGTGAAGTTCAAAAAGATGATGGCAAGGACGGCCACGACCAGCAGAATCAGACAGGGATTCGGAATGCCGAAGTCGGTTCCGGGAAGCGGCATTTGGCCCTGAGACAGCTCGCGCAACGTCGTGAAACCGCTTTTGAAACCTTGCGTTTGGTCCTGGACCACGCCGCGCGTGATGCCGCGATACAGGAGCAAGCCACACAAGGTGACGACGAACGGTTGCAGCTTCATCTTGGTAATCAGCACACCGTGCGACAGACCGATGGCTAATGAAATGCAAATCACCAGGAACAGGGACAAGGGTACGCCTAGTTTCTTTTCGACGAGCATCCACGGCAACAGGCATCCGATCAGACAGACGACGGAACCGATGGACAGATCGATGCCTGATGTGATGATGACAAAAGCCGCGCCGACCGAAATGATGCCGAACAGAGCTGTTCGTCGGATCAGGTTTTCGACGTTGAACTCTGTCAGAAAACGATCCGACATCAACGCCGTCATGACGCAGATGAAAACGAGCAATCCCAAAATGCCGAGTATTTTCTTCATGGTTGATTACGCTTTACCTGCTGCCACGGGTTCGCGGCCAGTCGCGAGCTGCATGACCGCTTCTTCGGACAATTCGTCGCGCCGCAACTCGCCGCTGACACGTCCCTCGTGTAAGACGATCACTCGATCCGACATGCTTAACACTTCTTCCATCTCGCTGGAGACAAACAGGATCGCCACGCCTCGCTCGGCCAGCTCTTCCATCAGCCGATAGATCTCTTGCTTGGCACCAATGTCGACGCCGCGCGTCGGCTCGTCCAACAGCAACACGCGCGGCTCCATCGCCAACCATTTCGCCAACACAATCTTTTGCTGATTGCCCCCGGACAGGTACTGCGCAAGTTGCAGATCGCTTGGCGTTTTGATCTGCAACTCGCCGATCATTCGCTCGGAATCTTTTCGCTCGCGCACTCGGTTAAGGAAGGCCCCACCGCGTTTATGGCGATTCAACGCGGGAAGGCCGATGTTGCTGCGAATGCCCATCTCGAGGATCAGCCCTTGCTGCTTGCGGTCTTCAGGGACGAGCGAGATTCCGGCATCGATGGCATCCCGGCAACTCCGCAGATTCAGCGTCTTGCCCGCCACGCGAACTTCGCCGCCCAGCATCCGGTCGACACCGAAGATGGCCCGCAACAATTCCGTGCGGCCGGCTCCGACCAAACCAGCGACGCCAACCATCTGGCCAGCCTGGACCGTGAACGAGGACGCATGATGAGGCCAGGCAGTCGTGCGAAGTTCTTGCACTTCCAACACGGGCTCGCCGATCGAATGCGGACGCCGGGCGTAGAACTGCGAAATGTCGCGGCCGACCATCAGCTGGACCATGCGGTCGTGATCGATCTGTTCGCGACTGAGTCTGCCCGCATTCTCGCCGTCGCGGAGCACTGTCACGCGGTCAGCTAATTCCTTCACTTCGCTCAAGCGATGGGAAATGTAGATGACCGTGACACCTTGATCGCGCAATTGCCGGATGACTTGAAAGAGTTGTTCTGCTTCGTGTTGCGACAGGCTCGACGTCGGTTCGTCCATAATCAGGATTCGCGCGTTCACGGAGAGGGCCTTGGCGATCTCGACCATTTGTTGATGGCCGATCGTCAACCGGCTGACTAGAGTCGTTGGCGAGACGTCCAGCGCGACCATGTTGAGGTACTTCTGTGACTCACGGCGGATGCGGCCGAAATCGATCAGGCCCATCTTCGTCGGCTCGCGTCCTAAAAAGATGTTGGCACCGACATCGAGATTGTCGGCCAGATTCAGCTCTTGATGGATCAGCGAGATACCCAGATCCAACGCCTTGTGGACGGAGTCGATGTTGACCGCTTTCCCGTCGAGCAGGATCTCGCCCGCGTCGGGCGGTTGCACTCCCGCGAGGATCTTCATGAGGGTGCTCTTACCGGCACCATTCTCGCCGATTACGGCGTGAACTTCGCCGCGCCCGACCGTCAAACTCACGTCGTTCAGCGCGCACACGCCAGCGAAACGTTTCGTAACGCGACGAACCTCAAGCAGCGGCGATTCTTGATCCACGGTGCCATCAGCGTGCAGGTCCACGCCGCTCGCTGGTGTCGAGATTCATTACTCGCCCATGTTCTTTTTCAGTTCCGCCCAGAACTCATCGACGTTGTCCTTGCGGATCTGACGCGCCGGTATGTTGACGAAGCCGTCTGCGGGGACGCCAAGTTCCGCGAGCGTCTTGCCGCGCGCCAGACCCGCGAGGATGGTCACCGATTGCCGGCCGTATTCGAAAGGGTTCTGAACCACCGTGCCGTAGACCGTGCCGTCCTTGATCCCTTGCAAGGTCTCGTCGGCTTCGTCGAAACCGATGACTTTGATCTTGCCGAGCTTGTCGCCTTGCTTGAGCGCTTCGAGCATCAGCGGCGGATTATAGGCGAACAAGCCAACCATTCCGTCCAGGTCGGGATGGCGAGACATCGCATCTTCGGCGTTCGCTTTCCCTTGGGAGCGGTCGAACTGATCGGTGTAGGTGCCGACGATGTGCCACTTTCCTTCCTTGATCTCCGCATCGGGAGGATCAAAGCGGGAAGGATCTTCCGAGCGCTGAAGTATCTCATCGATTACTCCTTGTCGGCGCCGGCGGGCGTTATCTTGTTCGAGGCGTCCGATAAAGATCGCGAGCTTTCCGCCATCGGGCATCGCTTCCTCGACGAGCTTGCCGCACATGCGCCCCGCGGTGTAGTTGTCCATCCCGATATAGGCCAAGCGATTCGCGTCGGGAGCATCCGAGTCGTGCGTGATCAGTTTGGTGTACTTAGCCGCTTTGTTGAGCAGTTCGGTCTGATTCTCGGGATCGATCGGGCTGACGGCGATTCCATCGACGCCTTTGGTGAGCAGATCCTCGATCATTCGCTTCTGGTCGCTGATACCTTCGGCGGGCATCAGAACTTCGACGTCGGCATCCACTTCCTTACCACCTTGTTTTGCACCAGCTTCGGCAATCACCCAAAACGATGCGACGCCGTTGGTTACATAACCGACGCGCGGCTTTGCGGAATTCGTACCATCGCCGCTGAGTCCCGGTTTGTTTGCGGTGACAGAGCCCCCGTCTTGATTCTTCGTACAACCAGCGAGAGTGACAGCCAGGGCCACAACGAACAGCGAGATGCCTGAGGGGTACTTCATAAAAGAACCTTCTTCGATCTTAGAGAGTCGTAAAAGTTGCCACGATGCTCAACATTCAGAGAGATGAGTCCCGCTCCAGTCGCCGCTAACTCATTATGTAGCAGAAACTTCGGATTTTAGTTGGATACACAACCACGAACAAGGGCCTGATTTTGCCGGATTCGCGGATGTTTGCTATGCTGAGAGACGGCGATCGGCGCGAAACAACTTGCCAGCCAAGGGGTTTCAACTGCGAGTAATCAGTTTCCGGAGAAGAGATCATGCAGGCAACTCGATGGCGATACTTCGCAGTACTGTTGACGGCGTTGATGATCGGCGCGGATCGGCCCGACGAGCAGATCAGCGGCAAGCAGGCGTTGTCGAAGTTGCAAGATTACGTCGGCCAGTGGCGCGGCGTCGGGCAGGTCAGGCGCGGCTCGACACAAGGAGCCTGGAGCGAAACGGCGGACTGGGCTTGGAGGTTTAAGGACGGCAATGCTAGTCTGACTTTCAAAGTAGCTGACGCGAAATACTTCGAGACCGGAACGCTGCGGGCCATCAAAGGCGATGCCGCGTTTGAGTTGAGTGTCGATTCGGAGAACGCCAAGTTGACCTATGCCGGGCAGTTGGACGGAGCTGGATCGTTGGTTCTCCAAGCCGCCGATGCCCCCGCCGGCCAGCCCGCTCGGATTTCGATCCGGCAAGTGGCGGACGGCCAGCGAATGCTCGTGCTGTTCGAGCGGCGAGTCGGGAATGACCGCTACCTGCGAATGGCCGAAGTTGGCTACACCCGCGAGGGGAGTAACTTTGGCAAGGGAACGAATTACATCGAGTGCGTCGTGACAGGCGGCGTGGGAACAATCCCTGTGATGTTCGAAGGCCAGACCTACTACGTCTGCTGCACTGGCTGTCGGGATCTATTCAATGACGATCCGGCCGCCGCGCTGGCCGAGTATCGTGAGCGGAAAGAGGCGGAAAAGCAAGAGTAGAACCTAGCACACTCCGTCGTGATGAGCCCCTTGGTGATCGCACCCGAAACGGACGATGTCAGTTCGATTAAAACCAACTTAAATGGCTCATCACGACGGAGCGTGATGGCTACCAGGGTTACGCCGATGGTCGCGGGTTGCGTGACCAGATATGATATAGAGGTTGCATCTTCCTGAGAATTCGTTCCCCGGTCATCGGAGCGTAGGTATGAAGAAGTTATTGCTCGCAGCTTCGCTAGTGCTGGCTCTCGCGTCTCCGCTGACACGCGCCGATGACTTGGACGATCTGCTCATCCTGAGTCGCGCCGTTCCGCGAGATGTGAATGATCTTCGCGCGATCGAACAGGCGGCGACGAAGATTGCCGCGAAAGTCATTCCCTGCACGGTTGGGGTTCAAGTTGGAAACAACCACGGCAGCGGCGTCGTGATCACCGCGAGCGGATACGTGTTAACCGCGGCTCATGTCGCGGATCGCCCCGGTCGAAACGCGACGATCAAGTTTCCCGACGGCACGACGGTGCGTGGCAAGACGCTGGGCATGCATACCCAGGCCGATGGCGCTTTAATCAAGATCACCGACGAGGGCTCGTGGCCTCATGTGCCAGTCGTGACGCTGGACGATTACCCCTACCCCAAGCCGGGCGATTGGTGTATTGCGACCGGACATCCCGGCGGCTTTGACAGCGATCGTACTCCGCCTGTTCGATTGGGGCGGATCATCGACGTCAACGAGTCTGTCATTCGCACGGATTGCACGATCAACAGCGGCGATTCGGGAGGCCCGCTGTTCGACATGCAAGGACGGGTGATCGGGATTCACAGCCGAATCGCGGAACAGGCCACCGTCAATTTGCATGGCCCCGTCTTGGCATTTCAGGAATCTTGGCAGCAGATGAAAGATGGCGAGGTCTATCCGCCGGTCCCTGAAAGCCGCTTCCTCGACAAGCTGGACATCGACCGCGACGGCAAGATCACGCGAACCGAGTTGCCGGAAGGGACTTATCAACAGCTGTACGATCGATTGGCGGAGAAATTCGAACTGGAAGGCGAAGAGGGACATTCAATTCGGGAACTGAAAGGTTTGCTGGGATGGCGTCATGTTCCACCCTCGTTCGAGATCCAAGCTTACGATGCCGAGAGCCCTTCCGGCCATGCGTTGGCTCGCGAGCGATTCGTCCGCGGCCGTGAAGTCCGAACAGCTTTCGAGACGCTCACGGCGGACGTCCAAAAGTCGATTGTCGAAGTGCGGTGCAACGACAAGCAGGTTGCTTTAGGTACCGTCGTCGAAGGTGGCGTGTTGACGAAGGCGAGTCAATTGCAGGGCACCATCACGTGCAAGACACACGACGGGCGAGTCCTCGCCGCTAGCATCGGGCACGTCGATACGACCTACGACCTGGCGCTCTTGAAACTCGAGGAGCAACTCGACGGAATCTCGTTGTCGGAAGAGGCGGCGATCTCGTTGGGCGGTTGGCTGATCACTCCGGGATTGAACGGGCGCCCGATCAGCATCGGAGTGAACAGCGTCGCGAGTCGAGTCATCGCAGGGCTGCCAGGCGTCCTTGGAGTTCAAATCGACACCGATGAAACTCGCGCGATGATTGTGCAAGTCTTTCCGAACAGCGGTGCGGCCAAGGCGGGGCTACGCGAAAACGATGTGATCGTCAAAGTGATGTCGACCGACGTCAGCAGTCTCCAAGAAGTTCAAGCTATTCTCGCAAAGCACCGCGCGGGAGAAGTTGTCAACGCAACCGTTCTGCGGGACGGAGAGGCCGTCGAGTTCGACATACGCCTGGGAATGCGAGAAGATATCTTTCTGGCGGATGAGCGGTTTGGCACCGGGCATTTGAACGGTGAGTTGAGCTTGCGCCGCGATGACTTTCCGGACGCGATCCAGCATGATTCCGTCCTCCAACCGGAGGATTGCGGAGGCCCGGTCACTGACTTGAACGGAAAGATCGTGGGGATTAATATCGCCCGCGCCGATCGCGTTGCCACCTACGCGTTGCCGATCATGGTTGTGAAAGAAGTTCTGAAGAAGTTCAATACCGAAGCCGCTGGCCAGAGTGACGAGTAACAAACGGAGAGATATGAAGATGATGCAACGTTCGTTGATCGCAACCTGTATCCTAGCGTCGCTGTCCACGGTAGTAGATGCTCAACCGCCAAATGTCCGCTTCTTTGGCGGTCGAGGGCGCTTGCTCGTCGATCTGGACGAGGTCCGGAAAGAACTCGGGGTGGACGAACTGCAAGCCGAGTTGCTCGACGCGCTGCAAGAGGATCTTGCCGAACAACGGCTCGCAATTCGCGAGGCCGACGAAGGGCCTCGTTCCGCGGACGAGACCGTCGAGCGGGCTCGCGACGAGCTTCGATTCCAGCAACTGACCGCCTTCGATCGCCGCAGCGAATCGCTGCTCGCGGTTGTTCTCGAACCCCAACAAGCGGCCCGACTGGCCGAACTCTATCTGCAACGCGACGGCATCCGGGCGTTCGAGCGGCCGGAAGTCGCCACCAAGCTTGAGCTGAGTGACGAACAGAAACAACGACTTCAGACATTACGCGACAAATTGCGCGAAACGTTCGTGGAAATTCGTACGAGGCGCAGCAGTCGCGAAGATCAGCAACGCGAGCTGCGCGAGAAGGAGCAAGAGGCGCTACGCGAGTTGCTCAACGAAGAGCAACAAACGCTCTGGCAGCAGTTGCTCGGCAAACCATTCGATTTTTTCGATGTTGCGCGCCGCGGCCCGCGAAATCGATAGCCCCGCGCTCGAGCGTGTGTCGGAAGGGGCCAGCCCTGGGCTGTTCAGAATCTGGTGATCCGTGACGAAATCGGGCCTCTCGGGTGATGCTGAATTTGTTCCTTGGTCCCCGACGGGCTTGTCTCGTTGGAACCCAAGATTAGCCGGTTAGTAGCGTGCCGCTCGAATACCAAGACCCCCACGAGCTCGCCTCGTGGGTGAATCAGTTTCTGCAAGGCGACGCTG
>JAQBZB010000099.1 GCA_027622275.1 Planctomycetota bacterium
CATTACGGGAATGGCGTTTATCAACAATGCGCTCTATGCCGTCACTGCCGATGATCCGACGGTTCCAGGGTTGCAAGGCGGCGGCCTATATCGAATCTTCCAGCCGACAACTAATTTTGCGATCGCCGACTACATCAATACGTCAACGGACCTGTTGGGCATTCAATTCGCCGGGTTGTCGGCCGGGCCGCGCAATGTCGAGGCCGGACGATTCGCGGATATGCTGTTTGGCATTGATACGGGCGGTCGCCTCTATGCATTTGACACGTCGGGAACGCTACAGCCGATCTTCGTCGATGGGCAGACGAGCATCCAGACCGGAGCGGGCTTTGGCATTCAAGGTCTGGCGTTTTCGAACTTGGACGTCAACCTCTGGCACACGACCGGCAATCGGAACGCGAACCCAGGGCACGGGACGAATCTGGCGTTCGATGGCAGTCGTACAGCCGAGTCGGTGAACGGTAACTCAAGCTTCTATTTCGGATTTGAAAGCCGCAATGCGAACGGCCTCTCTAATACCACCAACACGACGCCGTCCAACGTCAACAATTACGACTTCCCCGGCGGCGCACACGGTGCGCTGATCAGCAACCCGTTCAGCTTGGAAGGCTATTCGGCAAACGATCTACCGACGCTCTATTTCAACTACTATCTCGAAACGGAGAACGCCAACGCGGATTTGAACATCGTGGCACTGATGCGGGATGCGTTTCGGGTCTACGCCAGCGGAAGCGACGGCGATTGGCAGCTGATCTCGACGAACAATTCCGATCGCGGTCCCGGCTTCTCCGATGATGAGTTTGATGAGTATTCCAACTCGCAGGAGGCTTTCGACGTTGGCGATGCCGGAGCGCCCGACTCGTGGCGACAAGTGCGAATTCCGCTCGGCGCATTTGCCGGTCAGGACAATCTGCGACTGCGATTCGAGTTCAGCACGGCCGGCGACTATGATCTCGGCGATGCTGGCACGACCGGCGATGAGCTACGCGCTTTGGAAGCGTCGCTGCTGCGTGACGGGCAGTCGTTTTTCCTGACGAACACCGGCAACTTCGGCACGACGACCCGGTTCGAACTCGACTTTGGTTATACGCTCGTCGCGCCCACGGGTGCGGGGATTGAAGAAGGTGATTCGTTCACCCTCGACGGCGCGACTTACGAGTTCGACAACGACGGTTTCATCTTCCAGAACATCGTGGCCCCCGCTGGATCCCAGCTGGCCGATGGCGACACGATGCAGTTGCTCGATGGGGTTAATCCCACACCGATCGACTTCGAGTTTGACAGCGGCTATACGTTGGCGGTCCCGGCGGCGGGCGCGAATTCTGTCGCCGGTGGTGTCGCCGATCAACAGACTTTTGCGATCGACGCCGACGGAAGCGGACCCAACGGACCCGTTGTCTTCGAATTTGACAAGAACGGAGCCTTTACCGGCAATGTCGCCGTTAACGTCAAGGACAACTTCCTGATTCAAGTCGGCGCCGTTGCCGATACCGATACATTCACGATCAACGGCACGACGTTTGAATTTGATCTCAATCAAATCGCGACCGCCGCGAACGTCGTCAACATCAAACCACACTTCCAAATCCAGCTTCCTGCGCTGCTCGCCAATTTACTCGACGGTGACTCGTTTAATCTGAGCGGGACCGTTTTCGAGTTTAACAACAACGCCAGTGTGACTCCTGGAGCCGTGCCCATCGACATGACGGGCCATCTGACGATCCAAGTGCCGACCGCGGGGGGCGGGTTTGCGGGCGTCCAGGACACCGACACGATTCAAATCACCGATAGCAGTGGAACCACGACGTTCGAATTCGATATAAACGGAAACGTTACGCCGGGCAATGTGCCGATCACGATCTCGACACAGAGCACGCAAGATGACGTGGCCACCGCGATCGTCTCAGCGATCACGTTCCAAGGGATCGGGATATCGCCACAGAACCTCGGCGCTGGGCTCGTGATCTTGAGAAACACGACGGCGGGCCATTCGTTGATCGTGTCACCGAGCTTAACGACGGGAGCCATTGCCCGTACCATCAGTGAAGTCGCTGATCTCGCTGTCCAGGCGATCAATGCTAGTTTTGCGCCAAATCTCCCCGCGTCGAATCTGGGTAATGGGTTGATCCAGATCTCGAATCCGCGTTTGAGCGACACGCTTGTTTTGCCGACAACCACTTCGTTGACGCAGAATTCCGTCGCCCTAACTTCCAATGACGTCGCTGATGTCATGGTCACGGCGATTCAATCGCAATTCCCAGCCCTCCTGCCCATGCGGTCTGGCGGCGGGAATGTGTTGTTGGCGAACACCGCATCCGCGACCACCTTCTCGGAAATCGGCGGATTGAACGCGATCAACATTCCACGAACGCAAGACCAAGTGGCCGAGGCGATTGTCCGTGCCGTGCAAAGTGCCGGAGTTGGTCTGACACCAGAAAATCTTGGCGGAGGGCTCGTGCATTTGGGCGGTATCGACCACCGTGTGACGGTGGCTGCACCGCTCACGCTCAGTGGCACGACGGTACCCGTCGATCCAGCGGCGACGAGAATCGTCTTCCGGCCGTCTGATACAGCAGCGCAAGTTGCTGACGCAATCGCTCTGGCGATTACGGGACTGGGGAGCAATGCGACTGCCACAGCCAGCGCCGGCATCGGCGTCGTGCAACTTGGAACCGTCCTGGCGAACACGCGGGCGTCATTCTCCGCCGGGTCGGCTCCGGTGTCTGCCGAGAACACGAGCGTGATCGCGTTCGATTCCTCGTTGAGTGCCAGCGAAGTAGCGTCGAGGATCCAGCAGACGCTGGTGAGCAGTCCGCCTTCGATTACGATTGCGTCGGGCGGAACGCTTACCATCGAAGGAAACGATCGAATTTCTTCCGCAACGGCAACAGGGCTGACCGGACGCACGGCAGTTTATCGCGGCAGCGGGATCATCGGTGACAACAATTCGTTGTTCAATCCGACCACGGATGTCGACTTGTTGCGGGTGCAACTCCAGACGGGCGATGTCCTGCAAGTCGACATCGACGCCGCCATCAAGGGCTCGGCGCTCGACTCGATATTGCGGCTGTTCGATGCCACCGGGCTGGAAGTCGCGATCAGCCGCAACAACGCGGCACCGGGAGAAGGTGCGAGTGCCGACTCGTATATTTCCTTCACGATTCCGGTCACGGGAACTTATTACATCGGCGTCAGCGGCCAGGCGAATGACGAGTACGATCCCACCGTGATTGGGAGCGGCATCAGCGGCAGTACCGGCAACTACGACATCGAAGTCACGGTGACCGATCCGGCTGGCCTGTCGCACCGCAGCGATCATCGAGTGAACATTCCGAACGTATCGTCGGCGACGCAGTTTGGCTTGCCGGCAGCGTTCCTCGAAGGCAATCCCGGCGTTTCATCGGGCGTTGCGATTCCTCTGCACTCCGACATGACAGACGTCCAGGTCGCGAACGCCATCCGTGTTGTCTTGGAAGATACGTTCTCGGGCGGATTGCGAGGCAGTGTCAAGACCTATGAGGAGTACGTCAAGATCGTCGGCCATTCTTTTACTAGCCAAAGCCTTGGCGCGAACGGCGTCAACCCGCTGGGAGTTGCGACCAGTTTGTTCGGGGATCGGTTTGGCGCGTTCGAGGAATCGACGAATTCCAACGGGTCAACGAACATCGGTGCCCAAGGGGCGTTGAAGGCGCGAGACAACAACCATGAAGGCGTCTACATCGATGACATCATCATCGGCTTCGCGGAACGCGGCGAGATCGTTACGGGGACGGTGCCGAACGTAAACTTTGCAGTCAATACCGCGCAACCCGCCAACGAGATTAATGTTGGACCGTATCAGTTGGAGATTCGCCGGGCGGCCGACTTTGGCATTTCGGATCCGTTGCCGATCCGCACAGAAATCTTGACCAACTCTTTCGACACGAACGATCGACTTGAACAGAAGTTCACAATTACGGCCCCAGCGGGCACGGATATCGCCGATGGCCAGACGTTTACTCTCAGTGATGGTGTCGATAGCATTGTCTTTGAATTCGAAGATCTCGACCTTCCCAGTGGCAGCAGCAACGTCGGTGTCACGCCAGGTAGAGTCGCAGTCCAGTTCCGATCGATGGACGCGGCGGATCGCATGGCGGAACGGATTCGCGACGCCATCAATAGTTCACCGGTTCAGAACCTGCTCGATATCACTGCCGCGCTTTCTGACGGCGTCACCTCGGGAACTTCAAGTACGAGTAATCTGGTCAATCTTTTCGGCATCGTGGCCGACACGTTCTCCGCTCCCTTCCTGACCGTGCTGTCGACAACTCGTGACGGTGATGCATTGCGTAACAGCTTGCTCGGTCCGGGATTCACCGCAGTTGGAAACGCAACTCTCATCGGCAGCGATGTCAGCGCCGGGTTCTTTACCAACGGTTTTAATACGATCGGCATTGAATCGGGAATTATTCTCACCACGGGCGACGCCAACTTCGCGGAAGGTCCTAATACGGATGACTTCTCGACTGGCATCGCTTCAGGAATTGGGGATGTGGATCTGGATGTCGAGTTCGGGTTGGATTTATTGCCTCCGTCCTCGCGAACGCAAGATACGACTTCGCTCGAATTCACGTTCAACATGACCAGCGATGACTTGCTGTTCAACTTTGTCTTCGCCTCTGAGGAATACAATGAACTCGTCCAGTCGGGCTTTAATGACGTATTCGCCTTCTTTGTGGACGGAGTCAATGTTGCACTCATTCCGGGTACCTCGACGCCGGTCTCGATCAACACCGTCAATGGCGGTAATCCGTTCGGCACCAATGCATCTAACCCTCAATTTTTCTTAAACAACGACATCAATGACTCGCCGCAGTTCCTTCAGGCCATCGGATACGACGGCTTTACGACCGTCTTCCGTGCCGAGGCGATGGGAATTGGAGCCGGTCAGCACACGATCAAGCTGGCAATCTCGGACGTTCTCGATACCGCCCTGGATAGTGCGGTCTTTATCCAGGCATTTAACTCAGCGGCTCCTGATACGAGCGGAACGCTTCCAGCCATTCGCCACGATGAATCTGGCGACAGCAACCGCTTCCGCGATCAAGGGCAGATCCTGCTTCACTCGAACATCATCACCGATTCGTCGCAGTTCGGTATTGTGTCGGATGCCGGGCAGCGGACGCGGAACGATCTTGTGCCCTTGGCAGGCGATCTGTGGCATGCGGGGCCGACGCGTAACTTTAGCGAGTTGAACAACGAGCGATTGGTGCCCGGCGCAACGATCTCGAACAACATCCTGGCGGCAAATGGCCAAGGCGGCATTCACTTCAGCGGCGATGCCAACAACCCGCAGCTGGGAGCGGTTCCCTTTGGCCGGATCGTGAACAACACCATCTACGGCACGGGCGGCGGTGACGTCGGTGTCTTAGTCGACCAGAACGCAAGCCCGACACTGTTGAATAACATCGTGGCAAATCTCGGCACGGGCATCAGTATCGACGCGAGTTCCGGCAATACCGTTGTCGGCACGACGCTGTTCCAGGGGAATGTTGGTAACGGGAACAACACGGGATCCTTCCCCATCTTTTTGAATCCGGGCGATCCGCTGTTTGTGAATGCGTCGCGGCAGAACTTCTACCTGACTGCCGGATCGCTGGCGATTGATAGCTCGTTGGATTCGTTGGCCGATCGCGCCGACTTTGCGACACGTGTCAAACTGCCCTTGGGAATCGTCGCTTCGCCAATTCTCGCGCCAAACCGCGACGTGACCGGCCAGTTGCGAGTTGACGATCCTGCTGTCTCGACGCCGGCCGGGCAAGGAGCCAATGTCTTTAAGGATCGCGGTGCGTTCGATCGCGCGGACTTCATTGGGTTGGTGGCGGAGCTGCTGAATCCTCGCGATAACGATGCGGCGAAGAACGATGTCGATCCGAACGAGACGTACGTTCAACTCACCAGCGGAGTGCTGTCGCAGTTCTCGATTTTGCTCAAGGATATCGATGGGACCGGGCCTGATCCGCTGACCGTGATTCGCGATGCGATCACGGTAACCGAGAACGGCGTGACATTGACTCCAGGGGTCGATTATGTCTTTGGGTTCAACGCCACCAGCAACACGGTACGATTGACGCCAGCTTCGGGGATCTGGCGGCTGGCGAGTGCCTATGAAATCACCTTGAACAACAAGGACCGGTTTGTCGTTAACATTCCCGACGGATCGCAAGTGAATGACGGGGAGCAATTCTCGCTGACAAATCAGCAAGGGGCCGTCGCGACATTCGAGTTCGACAGCGGGTACAGCATCCACGTTCCGCAGACACTGACGATCCAAATTCCCGAACTCGCCGCCCAGCAAGGCGGCCTTGCGGATGCGGAAACTTTTACGATCACTAATGGTCCGACGACGGCGGTGTTCGAGTTCGATCTGAATGGCAACGTCAGTCCGGCCAACCGGGCCATCGTCTTGAATTCGACGGACACGCTGGATCAGATCGCCGACGCGATCGTTGCCGCGATCAATTCCGCCGCCCTCTTTCCAGTGAGTCCTCGCAACCTGGGCGGTGGATCGGTTCATCTGCCAAGTGGCGCAAGCCATACGCTGGATGTCAGCAATAGCAGCTTGACCCAGTTGGGACAGCCGCAAGGGGTTGCCGACGGCGATGTCTTTTCGCTCGACTACAGTGGCACGTTAGTCACTTTCGAGTTTGACAATGACAGTACGTTTGCGGCCGGCAATCGGCCAATCTCATTTACTCGCTCTGAAACCCATGAAGAACTCGCGGCGAAGATTGTCACGGCAATCGAAGGTGTCAACTCGAGCGTTGACCCGGCCTTGCAACTGAGTCCCATCCACTACGGAGACGGACTCGTGAATCTCGTCGGTGCGGCGACTTATCAAGTTGACACGTCAGCAAGCGTCCTGGCCAGGAAGGTTCAAGCGGGTATGCCGGATACCTTGCTGCTTCAAGTTCCGCTGGCGGGCGGTGGTGCCGGCGGGGTTGTTGACGGAGAGACGTTCTCGATTCAACTCGGCGACAACCCGCCGGTTGTCTTCGAGTTTGACAGCGACGGCACCGTCTCCGCCGGCAACGGATTCGTCGCCTTCACGGCGACGAGTACCCAAGATGATATCGCGGCTGCGCTCGTTGCCGCGATCGATTCGGCGGCTGGACTCGGCTTGGCGCCGTCCGATCTCGGTAACGGCTTGGTGCAGTTGGGTACGTTCTACACGCATGTGCTCGATACCACGATGGGCAACCTGACGCAAAGCGGCGCGCCCGGCGTGACTCAATCGCTGCGGTTGCTCGTTCCGGCGACGGGAGGCTTCGGCATCAGTGACGGCGAAACGGTGGTGATCGGTAACGGGACACAGTCCGTGACGTTTGAATTCAACTCGACTGGTTCCGTCGCTGGCGGCAATTCCGCGATCAACTTCGCCGCCACCGATACGCAAGATGTCATCGCGACTGCGATTGCCAATGTCCTTGCCAATTCAGGACTGGGGCTGTCACCGTTGAATCTAGGCGACGGCATTGTTGAGCTGGGTGAAGCATTCAATCACAACGTGGACATCACGAACAGCAGTCTCACCACTTCCGGCGTCATCGGCGGTGCGGTGCCTGTCGCGTTCGACCCGACTGACAGCTTTACGATTGCGCAAATGTCGCGGACGATCATCGCGGCGATCAACGGCGCTGGATTGGCGGGAGTGACGGCGAGCGCCCGGGGCAGCAGGACGATCTTCGTCGATGGCGCTTCCGCCGTGACCGGAATCACGAACTTCTTCCTGCCCGCGATCACGGATGTTGCCGGCAACCCGCTGCAACCAAATCGTCCATCCAACGAAACGCAATTCACGATCCTCACGCCCGGCGCGAAGCTTGACTTCGGCGATGCCCCGGACGAACGTTTGACGCCAAAGTACGCCACGCTTCGCGCCAACAATGGTGCTCGTCACGTTATTCCAGGCAACGGAGCGCTGTTCTTAGGACTTAGTGTCGATGCCGACTTGGACGGGCAACCGACCCTCTTGGCGAGCGGCGATGATTCAGACAACCTGTTTGACGCTGGTTTCACAGGGTTGAGCGCCGTGAGCCTGCCGCCGCTACATGTCGTCGTCCCGGCGGGTACCGGTATCGTCGACAATCAATCGTTCACACTGAGCGACGGATCGCAGACGATCACCTTCGAGTTCGACGATGGGAGCGGCAGTACGATTGCGAACAGCACGGTCATCCTCTTCACGTCGCAGCAAAGCGTTGATCAGGTCGCCGACAATATCGCGGGTGCGGTTGCGTCCTCGGCACTTGTCGGCTTCCGGCCCGTCAACTTGGGCAACGGCCTGCTTCATCTGGGCGGCCAGCTTGGCGCTTCGATGGATCTCACCGGCGGCCCCCTGCTGCCAACCGAGCAACTGCCGATCCGGATCCAGACGCCAACTGGCAACGACATCGTGGATGGCGCGACATTTACGATCGATACCGGGCCGCGTTTGTTCACCTTCGAGTTTGATAACAACGGGCTGTTTATCGATCTCGACGAGAACGAGCGTCCCGATAACATTCTCGTCACCTTTGCGACAGCCGACACGGCGGATCAAATTGCCGCCGCGATTGTCTTGGCAATCGACGGGGCGGGTGTGGGCGTGAAGGCGAGCGACGTCGGTGCCGGCGTGATCGAGCTAAGTAGCGATGATGAAGACGGGGTCACGGCAAACGGAATCTTTACGCCGGGGTTTGGTACTCTCCTGACGGTCGTCGCCTCGGATGTCGGCTTCGTCGATGCCTGGATCGACTTTAACCAAGATGGCGACTGGGACGACTTCGGAGAGAAGATCATCGACAGTGTTCCCGTTGTCGCCGGTGCCAATTCGCTAGTCGCGTCGGCCGTTCCCTTGAACGCAACGCTTGGTGATACGTTTGCCCGCTTCCGGCTCTCACGCACGGGTGGCGCGTTCCCGACGGGCCTGATCGTCAATGGCGAAGTCGAAGACTATCCAATTACCGTGTTGTCCAATGACAAGCCGGCGGCAGCCATCTCGCCGATTCCCTTGGCGGCGCGCAATGAAGACTCGCCGGCGTTCACACTCGATCTGGAAAATGTTGGTGGATCGCCAGTCTTTACGGATTTCGACATCAGCAACGGCAACGGCGACTTTCTCACGTATTCAATTTTGTTGAACATTCGCGAGTCGCAGAATCCTGGGCTCGTTGGTTTGTCAATTTCCGGATCTGTGATCACGATCACACCCCTGCTGAACCAGAACGGCTCGGCGGTTGTGGACGTTACGGCGACGGATCATGCGGGCCAGCGCGCGACTGCCAAATTGACGATTGTCCTGAATCCGGTAAATGATGCGCCGATTCTCACGGTGCCGTCGACGTTAACGACGTTTGAAGATGTGCCCCGCTCATTGACGGGCATTACCGTGGCTGATGTTGACCTCGCCAGTACGGATGTCGTTGACTTGCGGTTGGTGACAACGAACGTCAACTCGCGCATCACCGTTGCAACTTCCATCAATGGTGTTGTTCAACCGCTGACGCTCAATGGCAACGGTACCAACTCCGTGACGATTACCGCGACACCGGCCGTCATCAATGCACTGTCCGCAGCGGCCAACGGCATCGTTTATCGCCCGCAAGCGGAGTTTAGCGGAACCACTGACAACATCACGATAACGCTCGATGATCGCGGCCAGCATCCAGGAACGGCCTTGACTTCCACGAAGGTGATCCCGGTTACTGTGACCGCCGTGAACGACGCCCCAACGATGACGACGTTGGGCGATCAGGAAGTGCCCGAGGACACGGATCTCGTGCTCGGCGGGCTCGTGATCACTGATCCCGACGTCGGAAATGCAAGTCTGCAAGTTTCGATCACCGCGACGGAAGGCATCGTCCGGTTGAATGGCGGGAATGGCGTCAACCCAGCCGGGCTTGTCGTCGTTGGCGCGAATAATTCGGCTTCGGTCACGCTGCAAGGGACTCTCAACCAGTTGAATTCCGTGCTCAATGGCATGGTCTTCCGCGGCGCACAAGACTTCAACGGGCTGGCGAGCCTGACGATCAACGTCAACGATCTCGGCAATTCACCAGGCCCTGCTCGGCAAACGACGCAAGTCATCGACATCCAGGTGCTGGCCGTGAACGACGCTCCTTCGTTCACGATCACACAGCCGAAGCTGCCGGCGATCAACGACCCGCCGATCAACGAGGATGCAGGCTTAAAAAACCTCCCGCTGATTTCGCTCGCGAGCGTGACACGTGGTCCGGGAACCGCGACCGACGAGGCGGGGCAAGCGATCAGCTTCCTGCTCGATCGCGTCATCGGAGCCGGCGACCTGGCCTTTAGCTTTGCCCCGGTGATCAACCCAGGGACTGGCAACATCAGCTTTACGTCGGCTCCGAACGCGAATGGGCAAGCCGTGTTTGACGTCACGGTGATGGATAACGGCGGTGTGGCGAACGGCGGTGTCGATAAATCGGCTCCGATCCGCATTACGATCACCGTGAACGCAGTGAACGACGCGCCCCGATTCACGAAAGGTCCGAATCAACAGATCAACGAAGATGGGCTTGACGACAATGGTACACCGACAGATTTCAGCGACGACACGCGTCTACAGACGATTGAGGGCTGGGCACCTGTTGCTTCTATTTCTAGTGGACCGTTGAGTGCGACTGACGAGATCAACCAAACCTTGCAATTCAACGTCGTTCAGGTGCAAACGGGATTACAGATTGGCAACCTGACGTTTGTGTCGCCGCCAGCAATCGATCCGCTTACCGGAAATCTCACCTACGAGACAGTTCCGGACACCAATGGTGTACGTGTCTTTAGAGTGACGTTGCAAGATGGCGGAAGCGGTGTCTTCCCGAATGTGAACATGTCGCAAACGGAGACGCTGACGATCAGCGTGGCAGCCGTTAACGATCCGCCAAGTTTCAATATTGCGGGGACGAGCCAGACCATTAATGAGGATGCACCGCTACAAACCGTAAACGGTTTTGTGACAAATATCTCGCGCGGACCGGCGATGCCATCCGACGAAGATGGACAGGTGCTCACGTTTAACGTGGAAACCGTGTTGGGCGGGACAACGACGGATGCGTTCGCCGCCTTTTCGCAGTTCCCGAACGTAAGTCCTTTGACAGGCAATCTTACGTACCAAGTCGCGCCGGACGTCAACGGCGTTTTCGTGGTCTTGCTTGAACTTGACGACAGTGGAACCGATGCCTCCACTCCGCCAAACAATGACAAGTCGCCCAAGCAATCCTTCACGATTACCGTCAATCCGATCAACGATGCCCCTCAATTCCAGTTGGTGGATCAGAATCCCTCCACGCCGGGAGTTGTCGACATTCTGAGAGACGAGGATGCTGGGCTGGTCTCCATTGCTGGCTTCGCAACGGGCGTCTCACGCGGGCCAAGCGACGAGAGCGCTCAGGCCTTGGCTTTCGATTTGACGGTGCAATCGACAACCCGAAGCCTGGCCTTCACGGTTCCGCCCACCATCAACCTGAACGGATCGAACGGTCAGTTGACTTTCCAGACCGCTCCCAACACGAACGGTTCCGCGACGGTCGTGGTTAGTCTGCGCGACGATGGCAACGGAACGTCGCCTCATGCGAACACGACGCTGCCGCAAACGTTCACGATCAATGTCAACTCGGTTAACGATTCACCGTTTGTTGCGAACGCGGTTGCCGACTATGCGGACGACTCTGCGGTGGACGAAGACGCGCCGAGCACCGAGATCGAATTGTTCCCGAACGTCTTCAACGACGTCGATATCAACCCCTTTGATAACGACAGTCTGACCCTGACGGTCGTGAATAACGCGGCGTTGGCAACTCAAGGGCTCGTTAGTGCGAGCATTGTGCAAACACCGCAGTCAGCGATTCTGAGGCTCAACTATCTGCCGAATCAAAACGGCATGGCCGAAGTCATCGTGCAAGCTCAGGATACGTTTGGCATCACGGTCCAAGACACCTTCACGGTGACCGTGAAGGCCGTCAACGATGCTCCGGTGATCGGCACCTCGCAAGCCTTGTCGGCAGCCGAGGACACGCTGACGACGCTCACGGGTTTGTCGGTTACCGACGTTGATGTCACGGAAACGGTTAACGGTGAAATCGAGGTCACGTTCCAGGCTACGCATGGAACGCTGGCGGTCAACCCGCTGATCGGTTTGGGAATCACGGATAACGGCACCAAGACCGTCGTGGTGACGGGAACACCTGCCTCGTTCGCGACGATGTTGGCTGATCCTACCGGACTGCGTTATTTAAGCGATCCGGATTACAACGGTCCCGATTCGTTGGTGATCACCGTGAATGACCTGACCAACACGGGGATCATTCCCGCCACTGCAACAAGTCCCGAGAAAACGAGTGGCGCGTTGACTTCCACGGCCACCGTGCCTCTCACGGTCACCGCGGTCAACGACGCGCCGACCGCGGTGGGCGATGCGGTCGCGACGCCGGAAGATGTTCCGATCGTGATCAACGGCGCGACGCTTCGCGCCAATGACGAGCTTGGGCCGAGCAATGAAAGCCAGCAGACGCTGCTGGTAACTGCTGTTAGCGCGACAAGTGTGAACGGAGGCACTGTCGTCCTGGACACAGTGAACCGAACGGTCACTTATACGCCTCCAGCAGACTTTGTTGGTATCGGCGCTTTCGCCGACACCTTCACCTACCAAGTGACCGACAACGGACGGACGAACGGTCTGGACGCGCCGCTGAGCGCGACGGGCATCGTGACGGTTAACATTAGTGCCGTCAACGATCCACCCGTCCCTGGTCCCGATACACAGTCGACCGACGAGGATCTGCGTCTGGACTTCGCCGCGGTCACGCTGCGAGGAAATGATCTTCCCGGACCGATCACTGCGACCGATGAAGTTGGCCAGTTTCTGAACGTCGTCGCAGTCAGTTCGACATCGGCCATGGGTGCCACGGTCTTGTTGACATCGGGCACCGTGTCCTACATCCCGACGCCGGACTTCTTTGGCACGGATACATTCACTTATACGGTTCGCGACAATGGTTCACCCGCGGCGAGCGCGGAAGGCACCGTATCGGTGACCGTACGTCCCGTGAACGACCCGCCGGTTCCCGTTTCGGACACGCGCGGCACTCCGGAAGATACGCGACACGTTTTCAGCGCCGCAATTCTCGTCCAGAACGATGCTGCCGGCCCAAGCAACGAGAGCACACAGTTGCTAAGCGTCAGCGCTGTCAGCGCGAATCAAGGAACCGTGTCGCTGATTTCCGGTACGATTACTTACACTCCGCCTGCTGACTTCAATGGCGAAGACGTCTTTACATACACCGTTGCCGACAACGGGTCGCCGTCACGGACGGCAACCGGTTCTGTAACCATGATTGTGACGGCGGTGAATGACGCGCCTTCGGCCGGCCCCGACTCGCGTACGACCGCGGAAGATACCGCGTTAACGATTTCCGCGGCCACGTTGCTCAATAATGACGTCCGCGGCCCGGCGAACGAGAGCGGTCAGACGCTCACGGTGCAAAGCGTGTCGGCTGCCAGTGCGCAGGGCGGTATTGTCACTCTCAATACGAGTACGAATCAGATTGTCTATACGCCGAAGGCTGACTTCAACGGCAACGACACGTTCACGTACACGTTGGTCGACAATGGCCTGACCAATGGTGTCTCCGATCCGAAAAACGCGACGGCAACCGTGACCGTGACGGTAACTCCCGTTAACGACCCGCCCGTGGCCGTGACCGATATTCAAGCAACGAGTGAAGATCGTACGCTGACGATCGATACCAGCATTCTCCTGGCCAACGACTTGCCGGGCCCGCCGCAGGACGGGATCGACAAGGAATTGAATCAGTCGGTGACCGTCACCGGCACCAGCCAGACAAGCGCGCGTGGCGGAACGATCACGCTGGTGGGTACGGCTGTAACGTATACACCACCCACGGACTTCGCCGGTCTCGACACGTTTACTTACGACATACGAGACAACGGCACGACGAGCGGTTTGCCTGATCCGAAGTCCGCGACTGGTACGATCTCGGTAAACATCTCAGCGGTGAATGACCCGCCGATCATGATGGCATCGACAAGTGTCACCATCGAGGATCAACAACTCGTCATTTCGCCATTCGACCTGACGCAGAATGATCGCGGTGGCCCAGGGACGGAGAGTACTCAGCTACTAACGGTCATCGATGTGGCCAGCGGCGTCAGCGCGCAACGTGGAGTAGTCGCGTTGGGAACGAGTGGAACAGTGACCTACACGCCGCCGTTGAATTTCAACGGTGTTGATACTTTCACGTACACGGTGCGCGACAACGGATTGACCAACGGAGCCTCCGACCCGCAGACAGCTCTTGGAACGCATACGGTCACCGTTACGCCGACAAACGATCCTCCCAACGCGGTCAACGACGCCTTTGCGACAAACGAAGACGCCGTGCTGCAAGTGCAAGGACGCGGCGTGCTGGGTAACGATTTCGATATCGATTTGACTCCCAATCCGGATACGCTGACGGTGAACGGAACCGTGAGCGGGCCGATACAACTGCTAAGCGATCAGGGAGCCGTTGTGACGCTCAACGCGAATGGAACATTCACGTATGACCCAACGGCTGCCGTCAACATCCAAGCGTTGCGCGCTGGACAGTCGCTGGTCGACATCTTCCAGTATCAAGCGTTCGATGGCTCGGTTCAATCAAACGATGCCACGGTAAGCATCTCCGTCGTCGGCGTGAATGATGCTCCCAATGCCGTGGACGATACGTTCAGCGTCACGGAAGATTCTCAGCTCACGGTCGGCGTCGCCGGCAGTATCTTACTGAACGACACGGATGCCGAGGAACCGGAAGACCCGGCGAACCCATTCATCGGAGCGTTGACGGCCGTTCGGATCAGCGGCCCGTCGCACGGCACGTTGAATTTGAACTCGAACGGAACATTTTCCTATACTCCCACGCCGAACTTTAATGGCGTCGATACGTTCGTCTACCGAGCAAACGACGGTGCGACTAATTCGAATGCCGCAACCGTCACGATCAACGTCGGCGCCACGAACGATCCGCCCAACGCGGGCACGGATGCGTATTCGACACAGCAGGGAGCACTGCTCAGTGTAAACGCGGCAAATGGTGTTCTGAGCAATGACACCGACAGCGAGCAAACAACGCCGCTGACGGCTCAACTCGTCACGCAGCCCCCGAACGGCACGTTGGTGTTTCGTTCAAATGGTTCATTCGATTACACGCCGAGGAGTGGATTCTCTGGAATCGATCGCTTCACCTACCGAGCGGTCGGCGATGGCGGTTTGCCATCCGCGGCGGCGACGGTGAGCATCACAGTCGCTAGTGGGACGACGTTCCAGAATCCGACGAATGCTCGCGACGTCAACGCCGACGGGGCGGTTTCCCCGATCGATGCATTGCTGTTGATCAATCATCTCAATGCCAATGGCTCGCACGTGTTGACGACGGCGTTGCCGGGGATCGCGTTCCCCGACACGAACGGCGACAACAACATCTCACCGGCCGACGTCCTCTTGGTCGTGAATCAATTGAACTTGACTGCTAATTCGGAAGGGGAAGGATTGGTGCAGGTCGTCTCCGTTGACCCCGTCAGCCAACCGCTAGTCCCTGGCTTCGCCATTCAGCCAACGGTGGTCGGCATCAACCAGGTGACCTTGGAGCCAGCGGCCGACGAGCAACTTGCAACCGAAGGTGATGACGCATCAGAGGACTTCTTCGCTGAGTTGGGACGTCACGACTTTGCTCGTCAGCATCAGGCAATCAGTTCAGCGGCGCGTGCTTCGCTGGCGGCGAGAGCGAAAGATTTGGAGTCTGCACTCGATAGCCTGTTCGGGGTGAATAACCTTGACGACGAGTTCGTGGACTGAGATTCCCGTCGTGGCACCGCCTGAGTTGCGGCGCGACGGACCTCAACGTGCTTTGCCTTTGCAAAAGAGGCGTTGCCCTCCGCGCCTCGGTTTTCTACGCTGGTGCATGACGTCTCGGCTTGGCCGAGATTCGTCGAGGATGGCAAGCGGCACATGAACAGTTACCGGGAGGGTGAGGCTCCTGCCGAACCGGCTCAGCAGGAGCTTCGCCCTCCCAAAGCCTTCGGCTGGAAAAAGTTCATCTGCCGCTCGCGTAGTGGTGGCTTCCAGCCGCCACATATTCAGCGGCGGCTGGAAGCCACCGCGACTTCAATGTCGGACACCTAATTCTCGAACGGTCCTAATCTCGTCCAGGTGTGTAGGACGACGGAGTTGGCAGTTTCGCCGGTGAAAGGAACACATGCCGTCTGACATTGTTGTGTGCCCACAGTGCAAGACGCATCTCCAAAACAGCTTGGGGATCGCAGGACAGATCGTGGCTTGTCCGCAATGTCAAACGCAGTTGCAGATGCCAGACTTGTCGCAAGCGGTTGCTGGACCGCAATTGCCAAGTCCAGCTGCATTGCCACCGGCGATCGAACTCCCGCCTCCAGCGCAATTTGGAGCGGCCACAGACTCTGCCTTCCCGGCGTCCGGGCCGATGGCTCAGACGAATCGCCCCACGAGAGAAGCGGCAGCGAGTGTCGCCGATCGGCTGCGGACGCGGTCGAATCCATTGGCGATTGGCTTTGTCGTCGTCATGGCGCTGGTTGTCATCGCGGTCGGCGCGATATCGTTTCTTGGGCAACAGGCAGATCAGGAAAAATCACAGTTCGCAAGACGGATGATTGGGAACTGGGAGCTTGTGCCGGGGCAGAAGAACTTGGATCGTTGGGACTTTGCCTTCCACGCCGATGGTGAATTGCAGATGGCACTTGGCAGCCAATTGAACGAAGGGCGTTGGGAAGTCACGTCGCTGCAAGGGCAGACAGGCTATGTCTTGATCGCCTGGCCCGACGATGCCCCTCAGACACTGCGTGTGCGGCTGGAAAGCGGAAGGATGCAAGTTGAACTCGATGGTGTCGGCAACTTTGCTTTTCGCGCCGCCGTTCCTTAACCTCGCGGTGTTTGCACGCTCCAAGAAAAACAAAGAGCAGCCAACGTGACCGGCTGACTGCTCTATGCGAATGTCACTAAAAAGACTGCTTACTTTTTCGGCACACCCAATTCGACGAGCTTCTTGGCAATGTCGGAACCGTGGGTCTTCGTACTGACCTTCGTGTCGATGAAAGCCAATTTGCCATCGGCGTCAATATAGAAGGTACAGCGTTTCGGATTCGATCCTTTAACGTTAGCGTCAACGAGGCCATACGCTTCGGCGACCTTCTTGCCAGGGTCACTCAGAATCGGATAGTCCAGTTTCAATGACTCCGCGTACTTCTTGTTGGTCGCCGGATCGTCGCAGCTGGCCGTAAAGTATGCAACCTGGAACTTGTCTAACCCAGATCCGGAGGATGCGGTCACTTCAAATTGCTTGTCGCCTAGCAAGGTGACGGTGAACGGTTTGTCGATTTCGCTGGCACGCAGCGAATTGCACTGAGCCGTTCAGCCACCGGTAAACGCCTTTGGGAACCAAGCCACCACGACGACCGTCCCCTTCAAGTCCGACAGCTTATACGTCTTGCCATCGCTTCCCTGCAGCTCGAAGTCGGGGGCCGGATCACCGACCCTGAGTTCCGCTTGTGCCGAGTTGGCGAACACCCCGGTCGCCAGAGCAAGGCCGGCGACCAAGCTCAATAGTTTCTTCATCGTCAGCTCCTTCAGTGTGAGAGTCACGGTTGAACACGACAAGAGTCCAAGCTACCACGCTCGCGCCTCCAAGTCCATTCTTAGCTCAGCCGTCGCCCAATTGGGCCATGACTTCATCGGGGATGTCGAAGTTGGCGGAGACGCTTTGCACGTCGTCGTGATCGTCGAGGACTTCCAGCAACTTCAAAACCTTACGAGCCCCATCCAAATCCAATTCGATCGTATTCGTCGGAATTCGCGCGATCTCTTTGGATGCTGGAGCCAACTGGGCAGCGTCAAAGGCATCTGAAACGGCCGAAAATACGTCGGGTCCGCAGAGTACTTCGAGCTTGTCTCCGGCGTGTTTCACGTCTTCCGCGCCAGCTTCGAGAGCGATCTCCATGAGCTGCTCTTCGCTGGCGGAGTCGGCGGAAAAAATGAACAAGCCTTTACGTTCAAAGAGGTAGGCGACGCAGTTGGTGGCCCCGAGCTTTCCGCCGTTCACCTCGAATACTTTCCGAATCTCGGGAGCGGTCCGGTTGCGGTTATCCGTCAGAATATCGCACAGGACGGCAACTCCACCTGGGCCGTATCCTTCGTAAAGGATCTCGTCCACGTTGCCGCCGTCGAGTTCGCCGGTGCCTTTCTTAATGGCGCGGGCAATTGTATCGTTCGGCATGTTCGCGGCTTTGGCATCTGCGACCGCCAGGCGAAGGCGGGGATTCATATCCGAGTCACCCCCGCCTAGTTTTGCGGCAACAATAATCGCCTTGGAACATTTGCTCCACACCTTGCCGCGTTTGTTGTCGATCACGGCCTTCTTGTGTTTGATTCCGGCCCAATGCGAATGTCCAGCCATACTTGCTTCTCTATTTGCAGATTACCGAGGCTTCTTCTTGGCCAGCCGCTTCGTCGTTGATTTCTTGGCGGGCTTGTTGGTGGCTGTTGTTTTCGACTTCTTGGTGGTGCTCGACTTGGCGTCCGTCTTGGGCTTGACTGCTTTCTTCTTCGCTGCCTTCTTCGGCGTCCGCTTAGGTAGCCGATCCTTGGCGGTCGGATCAATCTCGAGGATGATGGAACGGAACTTTGGCGATAACGGCGAGGCGGTGAAGTCGACGCCAAACTGGTGCAAGAGCGAGCCAAACTCGACACCCTTGTTCTTCGGAATCGCCCGCTCCAGTCCGGGGATGCGACCTTTGGCTGACTCGGCTTCCGTGATCACGTCCAGAATGACGAACAGCGTGAAGGCACCTGCGTTCACCGGGATCGAGTGTCCAGAAAGCGCGTTTTGAGTGACGTACGAAATACCGAAGGGGGTGATGCCGTTGATGCTCTCGAACTCCTTAATCGCCTTGCCGAGATTTCCCTTCCGAAGAATGTCGATGTCAAACGAGTAGTACTTTTCGAACACGCCCTGCAAGGCTCGCTTCAGCCGGTTCGCGGCTCTTGGCGGAGCGGTCAGCGACGTCATCACTTCCGACAGCTCAGCAATCGTCGTGACACGTACTTCATTCCAGTCGTAGTAGCTTTCTTGGAGTTTTGCGAAGACGTCGTCCGCCGCATCGTGTTTCGTATCCTCCAAGCAGCAAGCGTACAGCAAATGTTCCAGCACGCTGCGGTCAGCGGGGGGCACGGCGGGTTTGTAATGCTTCTTCAGAGCCTTGGCTGTCTTGGTCAGGATGTCCGCGCGGTTCGATGCACTCATGGTGGGTTGTGTCGCCAGAAAGGAACTAAGTAACAGAAGTTGTCGAGGACTCCGCCGAATCGTCATCATCATCGACGGTGCTGGATGGCTCGCCAGTGTGATCCTCCGCGTGATCGTTTGGCGTGGTGGTGTCGGCACCGGCCTGTGTTACGTTCGCGCCATCGCGATCGGGCAGCACTTCGCTCAGAATGCGGGCAACTGCGAGCGAGTGCTTGACGCCTTGATCGAGTACAAACTTGAGCTTCGGGGTATAGCGGGTATCGATGCGGTTTCCAACCTTGCTTTGCAGGAAGCCGCTCGCGCTCTCCAGCCCACGCAAGCACAGCGTTTGCTTTTTCTCGTCACCCATCACCGATACATGGACGCGTGCTTGCCGCATGTCGGGAGCCACCTCGACGTAGGTCACTGTCACGTCACTAATTCGTGGATCGGTCAGCTCGACGAGGATTGCCATGCTGACGACTTCGCGAATGGCTTCGGCGGCTTTTAGGAGTCGGCGAGAGTTCATAGGGTCCGTGCGAACTCCTCGATCTTATAGGCTTCGAGCACATCGTCCTGTTTGATGTCGTTGAAGCCCGAGAGCCTGATGCCGCATTCCATGCCGCGCGGGACTTCCTTCACGTCGTCCTTGATGCGACGCAACGAGTCCAGTGCGTAGTCGCCGATCGTCCGGCCGTCGCGGTTGACGCGGATGCGGCATCCGCGTTCGATCATTCCCTGAATAACATAGCATCCGGCGATCGTTCCTGCCTTGCTCACGGCAAACACTTGCTTCACGACCGCCCGCCCCAGATCCATGACTCGTCTTTCCGGCTTTAACTTGCCTTCGAGCATGGCCTTCAGGTCTTCCGTCATCTTGTAAATGATTTCGTAGCGACGAATCTCGATACGCCGGTCATCCGCCAATCCGCGTGCGGCTTCGTCGGGGATCACGTTAAAGCCGAGGATCACCGCATTCGACGCGTCCGCCAGATGAACGTCGCCGATCGTGATACCGCCTACGGATTGCTGCAGGATCTTGATCTGGACTTCGGGATGTTCGAGCTTTTCTAGCTCTTTGTTGATCGCTTCGAGCGAGCCTTGCACGTCCGCCCGAATGATCACGTTCAAAACAGCCGCCTCTTCCATCTGACCGAGCCGTCCGTCGGCGAGCAGTTCTTGGAACCGCTCGAAGGAGATCTTCGTCGTCCCCTGTCCGCTCAAACCGCGTTCGTGGCTGCTGGTGGCTCGAGTCTCGGCGATTTGGCGAGCCTCCGTGATTTCATCGAGTACGTAGAAGGCATCTCCGGCACCAGGAGCGACGTCGAGGCCCGTCACATTCACGGGTGTCGAAGGACCAGCTTCTTCGACAGAAAGATTCGGATTCAGCGTGTCGTACATTGCCTTGACGCGACCGTGGGCCGGGCCGCAAACCACCACGTCGCCCACTCGCAATGTTCCCTTTCGGACGATCAGCTTGACGATGACGCCTCGCCCCGGTTCTTGCTGGGCTTCGAGACAGACGCCAAGAGCGTCTCGCTCGGGGTCCGCGACATATTCATTGAGTTCCGCGATCGCCAGCAAAGTCTCGAGCAACTCATCCGTCCCTGCGCCGGTGATCGCGCAGGTTCGAATCACCTCGACGTCGCCGCCCCACTCGCTGGGGAGGAGATCTCTGGTTGCCAGCTCTTGCATGACACGGTTCACATCGACACCGGGCAGATCCATCTTGTTCAGAGCGACGACGATTGGAACGCCAGCTGCTTTGGCATGGCTGATCGCTTCTTCCGTCTGAGGCATGACACCATCGTCCGCGGCCACCACCAAGACCGCGATGTCAGTGACATTAGCCCCGCGCGCCCGCATCTCCGTGAAGGCTTCGTGACCCGGCGTGTCGACAAACGAGACAGGACGACCGTTGTTGTCGACCTTGTACGCGCGAATGTGCTGCGTGATGCCGCCGGCTTCGCCAGAGACGACGTCGATTCCCAGCACGCGATCCAGCAGCGAAGTCTTGCCGTGATCAACGTGCCCGAGGAAAGTGACAATCGGCGGCCGCGGTCGAACGCGATCGGGGTCATCTTCCTGATCGCGGAGTTTTGTGATGATTGATTCTTCGAGCGTCTCTTTGGCTTTGATCTCGACTTCGACGCCGAGTTCCGCGATCAGCAGGTCGAGGTACTCTTCTTCGATCCGGACATTGATTTCGGCCTTCATGCCGAGGCCTATCAAGGCTCGCTGTACTTGAGACGAAGGAATACCAGCGGCTTCAGAAAATGTGCGAACGGTGCAGGGAAGCTCGAGCGAAGCCTTCCCCTTTCTCGGAGCGGCGGTGTTGTTTCCTTTACGTGTGAGCGTCCGACGCCGGTGCCCGCGATAAGTATCATCCTCACGACCGAACCCGCGGCCATTTTGTACCGGGCGCGTCTTCCTGGCTTTCTGGCGATCAGCCCGGGCATTCGCCAAGCCGGACAGCCCACGCCCCGTTCCCTCGCCCTCGTCGACCGTCTTCGCTCCCTTGCCGCGTCGACCTCTCGCCGTGCTCAAGGGGGCGTCACCTTGGCCAGTTGCCGCGGGGGCTTTCCGACCGAGGCCCCCCTTGCCCGCCAGTGGAGATTTCGCCGGTTTCTCGGTGGCCTTTTTCTCCGTTGCCTTCGCCGCGATTTGTTCCAGCGGAGCGAGAGTTCCCTTCTTGTGCCCGGCAATTGCATCTTTCGGTAAGCGGATTTCGGGCTTCTGGGCCACCGGCTCCTTTGACGCGGCTTGTGGCGGTGGCTGCTGAGCATCCGGCATCTCAGCCAGCCGAATCACCGGCTCGCGTTTCTTTTTCGGTTTGGGTTCGTCAGACCCTGCCTCCTTCTTCTTCGCATCACCGGTCGTTGTGCCGATGACCTTAATCTTCCCCTTGGCGGCAGGCGTGATGTAGTCGTCGCGCGAATACACCGCGGGTGTTGCCGATGCCTCGGTGGCGGCTTTCTGGGAAGATCCTCGGGCCGCTAACGTGCCACCTCCTCGCGCAGGCAGCGGGCTGCTTTTCGCAGCGACTGGCGATGGAGCCGCGGCGCTCTTCTTGTCACCACCGGCGAGGTACGACTTGAGCTTGTCGACTTCCGCGTCCTCGAGGCTGGCCAACGCCGAGCCTTTGCCGGTAATACCAGCTTTGGTGCAGATGTCCACCAGCTCTTTGCTGTCGAACTTTAGTTCTTTTGCTAACGCGTAAATGCGAATTGGCACTCTCGGCATTCCTTTCGGGGGGGCGCGATGATCTCGATTATCGAGTCGCGTTCCCTGGTTCAAACAATATGGGTGCTACATGGTGAGCCTCTCCCTAAGTCCTGGCTAGGTGGCGTCGGCGTCTCCATCCTGATCCGAATTCTCTTCGGCTGGCGCAGCGCCTTCGGTCGGCGCAGCGCCTTCGGTCGGCACGGTGTCTTCGGTCGGCACGGTGTCTTCGGCTTCCGTTTCCGGCGGCGGAGACGAGTTTCGCGCGTCAGCTTCGGCAGCGGCCCGCATCTCTTCTTCGATTTTATCGAGTTTGCGTTGACGCCGTTCTTCGCCCGCCACGACTTCCGCCTGTCTGGCCCGCACTTCCGCTTGATTAACGATTAGCTCCACCTGCGCTTCTGTCAAGCCGCCCATCTCCTGTAGCGCATCCGGCTCGATCACTTCAAGATCGTCGTACGATAAGTAGCCTTGCTCGACCAAGCTTTGAGCCAACTCCTCGGTCATTCCTTCCAGCTCGCAAAAGCCGGATACCGCTCGTTCGATCTGCTCTTCCAGCTCGTCGGCCGTCATGATCTCGATATCCCAGCCTGAGAGCTTGCTCGCCAGCCGCACATTCTGCCCGCGGCGACCGATCGCCAACGACAGCTGGTCTTCGCGAACCAAGACGATCGCACGGCCGATCATGTCGCAAAGCAACACCTGCTCGACTTCCGCAGGTTGCAGTGCGTTCGGGATCAGGGTTTCCGGGTCGTCGCTCCACCGCACGATGTCGATCCTTTCACCGGACAGTTCGTCGACGATGTTTTTTATGCGATTGCCGCGAACGCCGACACAGGCACCGACACAATCGACTCGCGAATCCGAACTGCTGACGGCGACCTTGCTGCGATAGCCTGGTTCGCGAGCCATGGCGTTCACCGTGATCACGCCGTCCGCGATCTCCGGGATCTCTTGCTCAAACAGCCGGGCGACCAGACTCGGATGATTGCGGCTCAGCACGACTTTGACTCGATTGCCCTGCGGCTTCACCTCGTACACAATCGCGCGCACGCGTTCGTTCGCATGGTGGGTTTCGCCGGGAATCTGCTCGCTACGAGGCAAGATGGCTTCGACCGGACCCAATGCCACCGTCGTGGCGCCACCGTCAGCTCGCTGCACGACACCGGAAACCATCTGGCCGATTTGTTCCTCGAACTCGTCTACCAGTGCGTCTCGTTCAGCTTCACGGAGCTTTTGGATAATCACTTGCTTCGCCGTTTGAGCGCCAATTCGCCCGATCACCTCGGGATCGATCACCTCGCCGTCACAGATCCCTTGCAACGTGCCCGCGGAGCGGTCGATCGTGATGACGATGTCCGACTCTTCGCCGTATTGCTTTCGTGCTGCTGACACAAGCGCCGACTCGATCGCCTGAAAGACGTACTCCTTATCGATGTTCTTCTCTCGATGCAACGAATCGACGAGTCGCAAGACTTCACCGGGATTCCAACTCATTGGGACCCTCTTGTTGTTTTCCTGTTGTTACCTGTCACGACTCGCTTCGAATCGCAAAGGACAATTCTCTGTCCAATGGTGACTTCCGACGTTTTCAAAACTTCGGAAGTCTGGTCAGTCCAATGTCAGATTGTGACCGCGGGCTGCATCAAACAAATGCACGTTCACGTAGAATCGCAACCGAACACAATCGCCTTTCGCCATATTCGCACGCGGTTCAACTTTACATACCAGTTTGTTGATTTCTCGGCGCGAGCCGATTGCGACGTGCAGTAGTTTGCAGTCACCAAGTGGTTCGACCAATGACACCCGTCCACAATTCGCATCACCGTCTGTTTCACTTTTCTCCACACCAATGTCTTCCGGACGCACACCCAATTCCACGGCTTGCTTCTTGCCAAGAATCGCCAGGATTTGTTCCTGCATTTCGCCAAATACCACCTTCACTCCACCAGCGACAAACGAAAGCTCGTCACCTTCGGAGGCCAAACTGCCGGAGATAAAGTTCATCGGGGGGGAACCGATGAATCCCGCGACGAATCGCGTTTCCGGTCGGTCGTAAACCTCCATCGGGCTTCCAATTTGTTGTATCTCGCCATGGTTCATGACGACAATGCGTTCACCTAAGGTCATGGCCTCGGTTTGGTCGTGGGTGACATAAACCATCGTCGTCGACAATCGCTGATGTAACTCGTTCAGCTCGCGCCGGGTCTCCAAACGAAGCTTGGCGTCTAAGTTCGACAACGGCTCATCAAATAAAAAAACCGCCGGTTGGCGGACGATGGCTCTGCCTAGCGCGACGCGTTGCCGCTCGCCTCCAGACAGCTGCCGAGGCATCCGATCCAGCAAATGCTCGATCTTTAATGCCTGCGCCGTTTGTCGAACCGCATCGCGTATGCCGCGACGCTTCGCCGCCAAATTGGCCGCTTCGGTTGGGCTCGTCAACCGTTTCCAAGTTCTATGAAGGCTATTCCCTCCGTAACGCAGTTCCAATCCAAACGCCATGTTCTTGTACACCGACATGTGCGGGTACAAGGCATAGTTTTGGAACACCATTGCGATGTCCCGGTCTTTCGGAGCCACGTCGTTAACAATGCGGTCTCCGATCCGAATCCTACCGTCCGTCACTTCTTCGAGCCCGGCGATCATCCGCAGCGTCGTGCTTTTGCCGCAACCGCTCGGGCCGAGCAAAACCAAAAACTCTCCATCATTCACGCGCAGGCTGACGTTGTTCACCGCCATTACATCGCCAGCGAAGACCTTCGAGACGCTTTCCAATGAAACGCTCGCCATGTCTTACCGCCGGCGGTTGCGCTATTTTCAACCTGCCGAAGCCGGCTTCATCTAGCACCAGTCGCTCGAAATCCGTTTAAATACAGAACTTATGTGGGGTTCTAAAGTCGATCAAGATACCGGTCGCGCAGGGAAGTGTCAAGCTGGCACAGCACTCTGAATCCGGACCGCGAGCATCGCAAATCGAATTGGCGCAAAGCTTTTTTAGACGAAACCAGATAGATCTTGCTTCGACAACCGACCGTCGTGCAAAGCCGAAGCAACGAGCGCGGCGTCGCAGCCGGCGGCAGCAAGTTCCGCGAGATCTCGCTGGTCGCGCACTCCGCCCCCCGAGATCATTTCTAGCTGCGGATGCCGCGAGCGGATCGAAGCACAGAGCGTTCTTACCGAGACCCCCTGCCCTACGCCGACGCTCGCGAGATCTAGGACGATCAGCCGTCCAAATCCTGCGCTAACCGCCGCATCGACTAGCTCGATCGGTTCCGCCTCGTTCCACGTCGAGATCTCGGTCAACGGCTTGCCGTTTCTGAGGTCGAGGCTAAAGACCGCCCGTTCCGGGCCAATCGCAGCGCACAGCGCAAGCAGATCCCGCTCGCTGCGCAACGATTCCAAGCCGACGACGACTCCGCCGCACCAACCGCCATCCGCCGAGTCGTCGACGAAACCGGAAGTCCGTTCAACACAGTTCGTTCCCGCGTCAACCATCGGGCGAAGCCCCGTCGAAGTGATCGCCTGGTACGCCGCCCAATTCGGTTCGGCCCCAGCGATCGCGTCCAAGTCAGCGACATAGACCGATTGAAATCCGAGCCGGCTCACGAAAGCATCGGCAACGCTATTAGGAGTCGCATCGCAACCCAGCACGCTCTCGACCGGCCGATATAATTCCCGCCGGCCCGCCACGCCGCGGACGACAACACCATCTTTCAGATCGATTACCGGTATGATTTGCACGCGGTGAGTCTATCGAATGACGGGTCCGTCAAGAACCTTGGGGCATCGTGGCCGGGAGCTTCATCACGCTCGCCGTGGCCTGTTCGGACAACCGGACACGCGATGTTTTGCCAAGGCAGCGGGGTCTGGAACGCTGGCGACCGCGCGGTTTGGCTTCCGTCTGGGGTGCGGAACGGCGGCGAACGGAGGGAATCAGGCACGGCAGCCTGTCCTTCGTGCTGAAGACGAGATGAATCAGGACGTGGGAGAGCGATTGCGGCATTGCTTGAATCGGGCTTTCAGCCCTCGCGCGTTGTGGGATTGGCAACCTGGGGCGTTGCCCCAGGCTGGTATGGGGCCACGCCTTTTGGCGCTGAAAACATGCGCCGTTGAAAACATGCGGCGTTGAAATACGTCGTTTACACGGGAATTCCTCGGGCCAACGACCCGACCAATACCAGCCTGGGGCAACGCCCCAGGTTTATGAGCGCCATGAGAGTCGAGGGCTGAAAGCCCGTCTCACCGTCTCAGTCCCAAACATATCGCTCATCAAACGCCACGCCGTATTTCGTGAGAAACCCACGGTACTCGTCCTGAAATGTTCGTGCGCGGTGGTGTTCTTCCTGGCGATCGATATAAGCCAACAGTGCGTCCAGGTCGCTCGGCCCGACGGAAAACACACCATAACCACGTTGCCACGCGAAACCGCCGAGATCGCTCGATTGCGTTTTGAGCCATTTGGAAGACGCCGTTTTCAGTTCTTCGACGAGGCTCGCAATCGTCGTCGTGCGCGAAATGCGGATGGCGAGATGGACGTGGTCCGCCACGCCGCCGACGCGCGGACATTCGCATCCAGCATTGCGAGCCACCGTGGCGAGATAGGCGTACAGCGCCGGACGAACGGAGGGGATCAGGCACGGCAAGCGGTCCTTCGTGCTGAAGACGAGATGAAGCAGTACGTTGGCGAGAGATTGCGGCATTGAATGGATCGGGCTTTCAGCCCTCGCACGTTGTGGGATCGGCAACCTGGGGCGTTGCCCCAGGCTGGTATGGGATCGCGCCGTTGGCGTTGAAGACATTGGATTCAAGGACGTTGTTCAATGTTGTTTTTTGCGCGTCGTCGGCGTCGAAACCATGCGGCGTTAAAACGATGCGGCGTTGAAACCACGCGGCGTTGAAATCACGCGGCGTTGAAATCACGCGGCGTTGAAATCACGCGGCGTTGAAATCATGCGGCATCGAAAACATGACGCGTTGAAACATATCGTTGACGCTGGATTCCCGCGGGCCAAAGGCCCAACCAATACCAGCCTGGGCCAACGGCCCAGGTCAGGTCAATCGAGAAACACGAAGGGCTGAAAGCCCGATCCAAAACCAGGCGTCGTCATTCCAAACCGCGACATTGATGGTCTGATCGAGCTGAGACGGCGGAATCTTCGCGGCCTCAATCCGCTTCTTGAGAGCCACCAACCCTTGAGCAATCGCCGGCGAAACAGTTCCGTGGTGCATGAGATTCTCCTATCGGTTTGAGGTTCTTTTGTTTCGGCGTGTAGACCCGAGGAAAAAAAACTGAGCACACGCGGTAATCTCCATCGCACGCAGCACCAACAACGCTTTGCGTATGTCTCCACAACCACCGAGAGACACAAATGCAACAGGGTCCAACTCGGCCGTGCGACCGTCAAACCGCTCGTACACCAATGGAAGAATTCGGCGGTCAGTCTTACCCTCGCAAATGACCACTCGCTCGGCGAAGTAGATGTCCGCGATATTCCCCGACTCGAATAGCGCTCTTGATTGCGATGGACTTTCTTCGAGTGCCTCTTGGATGGCTTGCCCAAGAGGCTTCCGTGTCACAGTACCCGTGGCAGACTCTTTCCGAACGATGACAGTGTGTTCCGCGTTGACGCGATCAAGCATTAGGGGTGAATGAGTGGAAAAGACGACTTGAAAACCCTTGGCCGAAAGCAACTTTAAGGCCTAGCGAACTCGCCGCACACCTTGCGGGTGTAGATACAGTTCCGGCTCATCAATCAGCAGAAGCTTTCGGGCACAACTCGCTTCCACATCTGGCGCAGTCGCGAGATAACAGATCAGGGCCATTTCAATCGCCCGCTGGGCACCGCTGCCAAGCTGCGAAAACTCCTGAAAGTCCGGCCTGTCAGCTTCGCCTACTTTTAGACGCCCGGACTTAAAGAATTCCTTAATCTTGGTTTCTGGCAATTCGAGTTGGAGAGTCAGACCAGGGAAAAAGTCATTGAGCACGTTCGTGGCTTGTTTATCGAAATCCTCTAGCGCAGATGAGCGAACGCCACCTTCGCCATTCCGTTGGCGTGTTATCTGCCACGGCCACCTTGGGATCCCAAACTTCTCGCTTAAGTGATTTGGCTGTCGTGCCATTCGCAGTGACACGAATCCACAAAACACCATTCGGGCAATATGGCGCAATCGCGGTACGATGCTTTTGCTCGGGGATGCGGCCAAGGATTGCAGGGCTGATTCCTTCGATTCGGGCCGTTACGACAATTGGCTGGTTGGCGTCCGTAAAATCGCTATTCGATCGGGCGTCCGGCTTCAAGAGCACGGCCAACGCGCACTTTAGGCAACTTGGGGTAGCGCGGTAACTAGATATTGATTAAACAATTC
>JAQBZB010000472.1 GCA_027622275.1 Planctomycetota bacterium
GATGAAAGTGGTACGTGAGCTGGGTTCAGACCGTCGTGAGACAGGTCGGTCCCTATCTGCCGTGGGCGTTCGAAACTTGAGGGGATTCTTCTTTAGTACGAGAGGATTTGGAAGGACGAACCTCTGGTGTTCCAGTTGTCGCGCTAGCGGCACGGCTGGATAGCTAAGTTCGGAAAGGATAAACGCTGAAAGCATCTAAGCGTGAAGCCCCCCCCGAGATTAGGTTTCGTACGTATTTATACGAGAGCCCCCTTGAAGACGACGAGGTTGATAGGCTGGATGTGTAAGCTCAGCAATGGGTTTAGCTAACCAGTACTAACGGGCGAACGCTTGACCACTTATATCCAGTACTCTTGATATAGGTCTTTGCGTGAGATGCTCTGAGCAATCTGAGCATCACAACTAAGAGTGCAAAACGTGGGCTCGTCCCACAACCATCTACTAATACAACCGATGAGCTTGCCGGAGCGAATAGGTCCGGCAAGTTCCTCGCGGTGAACATATCGAAAGGGTCACACCTGTTCCCATCCCGAACACAGAAGTTAAGCCTTTTGAGCCGATGATAGTGCCCACAGGCGTGAAAGTAGGTATCGCCGCGTTATTTAACCATCAAAGCCCTCGTGAATTTTGCGAGGGCTTTTTTGTTGTATGCCAGGCATGTTTGTCAACTTGAGGGTGCAAGTCCCTGAACCAACTCGATGGAGGTGAAGGATTCGCAAAGCGCATGGGCGGTGTCGTGAGGCATTGTCTGAAGGCAGCGTGGAGCAAACTCGCGGCATGACGAACAGGAATCGGATCGTCGGCAGTGCTGGTGGGACGAGCTGCCACGGAACGGCGATGTCCTCCATCCATCAAAGGCCCGTGCTGCAAATCCGGCGTGCGTGCGACGAAAGTCGTCAGGCTTACCTTGGGAGGTCTGACGTGTGTTCGGGAGAAATTGCCTTGCTGCAACGGCTCACACGATCGCAGCGGCGCGATGAAGGCCCAGTATCTCCGAAAGACTGGCGGTCCTTCGCGATCAGCGGAGTAAATGAAGTGGCCAGTATGTCCGCGAACTCATGAGCAGCAAACGGCAGAAAACCAGTACGCGGCAGGTACAACTGCTGCTGGCCTTTGCGTGGGAGCGTAGGAGGCGGAAGCGGAACTGCACGAAGCGATGTTCTGGCACGAATGACCGCAAAGAGGGGCTGGGGCCGGAATTCTTCGAGTCGGTCGCCGAAACGATGCTCGTTCCCTGGGCCGAGATTCAGAGGCTCAGGGCTCTATTGCGGTAGCTCTGTCCGCACAAAAAGCCACGAAAGTTCTTGTATAGCGGGCATTTACACACTTGCCTTCGCACGGCTAAAATAATCGGTTTCTCTGCTCGGAGCGAGGCTCGGAGGAGAGTGCGTAAGTCTTTTGGACTAAAGAGATAAAGCGGCCCGATGTTCGAATCGCTTCAAGACGGTATGCGCTCCGCGATGAAGTCCTTGCGCGGCAAGGGCAAGTTGACGGAAGCAAATATGCGCGACGGCTTGGCGATTGTCGAGCAGTCGCTGCTCGAAGCGGATGTCAGCTACGACGTCGTCAAACACTTCATGGCGGCCGTGTCGGAGCGGGCACTTAACCGCCGCGTGTTGCTCGACCTTGACCCAACCAAAGAAGTCATCGGCATCGTTCGCGACGAGCTGATTAAGATCCTGGGGCCGGTCGATCCGTCGCTGCATCTGCGGGGCGAACTGACCATTGTCATGCTCTGCGGTTTGCAAGGTTCGGGCAAGACGACGACCTGCGGCAAACTGTCGCGATTGTTGTTGAACAACAAAGTCAAGCCGATGCTTGTCGCGGCTGACCTGCAGCGTCCGGCGGCCATCGATCAACTGCATGTGATCGGCGAGCAGCTGGGTGTGCCGGTCTATTCGGATCGGGGCTCGCGGGACCCCGTGAAAGTGTGTCAGGATGCCGTCAAGAAGGCGAAGCAAGAGGGTGTCCAAGTTGTCATCCTCGACACCGCCGGACGTCTGGCCATCGATGAAGAGTTGATGGAGCAGCTCAAGCGGATTGATGCCCGCGTTGAGCCCGATCAGGTTTACTTCGTCGTCGATGGTATGACCGGCCAGGATGCCGTCAACAGCGCCGGTGCTTTTAACGCTGCCTTGGAGTTGGATGGCGTGATCATGACCAAGCTTGACGGCGACACGCGCGGCGGCGCGTTGATGTCGGTCAAGCATGTCACCGGTGTGCCCATCAAGTTCATCGGAACCGGCGAGCATCTCGACGCCCTGGAGCCTTTCCGGCCGGAAGGGATGGCCAGCCGAATCCTCGGGCTTGGCGATATCGTGGGCTTGGTCGATCAGGTTCGCCAAGTCGTTGACGAACAGGAACAGTTGGCTCTTGAAGAGAAGATCAAAGCGGGCGAGTTTACGCTGGATGACTTCAAGACGCAGTTGGAACATTTTTCCAAGCCCGGTTTGATGCAGAAGATGCTGGGTTTGATGCCGGGCATGGGCGACCTGTCGAAGATGATGGGCGATGTCGACGCCGAAGCCGACTCGAAGCGACTGATTGGCATCATTAACTCGATGACACGAGTCGAGCGCCGGAATCCCAAATTGATCGATCCCAGCCGCCGCAATCGCATTGCCGCCGGTGCCGGTGTTCAGACGACCGAGGTCAATCAACTGGTCAAACAATACGACATGATGGCTCCGGTCATGAAGAGCATGGCGGGCAAGGGGATGGCTGGTCGGATGCAGGCCATTCGCGAGTTACAACAAAGCGGTGCCCTCGACCCCGGCGGCGGCGGTATGATGGCGAAACCGAAAGGCAACACCGGCAAACGCCTGTCGCCAAAAGAAAAGGCGAAACTCAAAAAGCAACGCGAGCGTGAGATGCGCCGTGCGAAACGTAAAGGTCATGGAAGCGACGGCGATTTCGAAGGCGGGAGTCCTAGCAAACGTTAGCCAACGAATTGTAGGGTGGGCGTCGCCCACCATCGATCTAGGTGCCGGTGGGCAAAGCCCACCCTACTAAGAACAGTTAAGGGAGATTACATGACAGTTCGACTTCGGATGAAAAAGATGGGTCGCAAGCACCAACCGTTCTTCCGCGTCGTCGCGGTCGATCAGCGTGCCCCGCGCGACGGAAAGGTGATCGAGTATCTCGGCCATTACGATCCGTTGATCAAGGAGACAGACGCCCGCGCATCGCTGAACGGCGAACGGATTGATTATTGGTTGAGCGTCGGTGCTCAGCCCAGCGACAAGGTTGGTGTCTTGATCAAGAAGTATGGCACCAACGGCACGCACCTCGAACAACAACGCGCGGCGGTTGGGCGACTGGAAACCAACAAGCCGATGGCACCTCCCGCGGTTGTGATTCCAAAGCCCAAGGCCGAACAGCCTGCCGCGGAAGAAGCTGCTGCCGAAGTCAAAGCGGAAGCAACTGACGAAACAACTGCTGAAGCTGTCAGCGAATCTGTGGCTCCTGAAGCAGTTGCGGATTCAACCGAGGCCACGGAAGCGGCTGCTGAAGAGACGACTGAGTAGATGCGATTCGACGTGCTGACTTTGTTTCCGGATATCTTCGCCGGGTATCTGGGCCAGAGTTTGCTCAACAAGGCGATTGAACGCGACCTGGTGCATGTTGCCGTTCACGACATGCGGCGTTGGTCAACCGACAAGCATCAGAAAGTGGATGATCGCCCGTACGGTGGCGGCCCCGGCATGGTGCTGTGCGTCAAACCGGTGGTTGAAAGTGTCGAAGACATACAGCAGGCCGGTGAGGGGCCTGGACGCGTCGTGATGTTGACGCCTCAGGGCCGAAAGTTGAACCAGAATGTTATCGAGGAACTAGTCCAAGAGAATCGATTGTTGCTGCTGTGTGGTCGTTACGAAGGTTTCGATCAGCGCGTGACCGAGATTCTTCAGCCGGATGAAATCTCGATTGGTGATTTTATTTTGAATGGCGGCGAGGTTGCAGCCATGGTCTTGATCGACTCCGTGATTCGTTTGGTCCCGGGAGTGCTCGGTGACGAATCGAGTGCGGTGGACGATTCATTCTCGGAAGGCAATCGGTTTTTGGAGTTTGCACAATACACACGGCCGCGCGAATACCGCGGCCATGTCGTGCCCGACGTACTGCTAGGTGGAAATCACGAGGAGATTGCTCGCTGGCGACGCGAGCAGAGTTATTTGAAGACGCGCCGGCGGCGATCCGACTTGTTGGACGAATAATGCGTCGGAAACCCGCGGCTAGTTACTGAGTACAACGACTGAAATCAAACGATCGACCGTAGCGAAAGGGTCAAGTCATGAGTCACGACTTAATGAATCTGGTGGAGAAATCCAGTTTGCGGGAAGAACCGCTGGAATTCCAGATCGGGGACACCGTGGACGTCCACACGAAGATTTTGGAAGGCAACAAGGAACGGGTTCAGGTGTTCAGCGGAACCGTCATCGCTCGCAGTGGCGGCGGTTCTCGCGAGATGTTCACCGTTCGCCGCATCGTGGCGGGCGAGGGCGTCGAGCGCAAGTTCCCGGTTCACTCGCCGCGCATTGCCAAAGTTGAAGTCAAGCGTTCGAGCGTCGTTCGTCGCGCCAAGTTGTACTTCCTTCGCGACCGCGTCGGCAAATCAGTTCGTCTTAAGGAACGACGCCGCTAATGCGGATCGTTTACGTAGGCCGGAACAAGTCCGCGCAGTTCCGGCAACTGTTTCTCGCCGG
>JAQBZB010000002.1 GCA_027622275.1 Planctomycetota bacterium
GGTGACGGTAATGATCGTGCCGTTCTCGTCACCTTCGATGATGACCGTATCTTCGCCCGCGTCGCCCGCTGCGGAGTCGGCATCAACCGTGAACGTGCCGATCTCCGTGCCGTTGACCACCGGCTGGCCGTTGACCTCGACCGTCGCCGTGGCCGCGCCCGTGGGACGGACCAAGATCGTATCGTCGCCGGTCGTTGCTTCAACGGTCAACGCGTTGGAGTTGGCATCGACATTGATCGTCTCGATCCCGGAGTAGGTCACGTCCGGCGAGCCAATCACGCCGGCGTCTTCGATCGTGCTGCTGCCCAATTCGACGATGGTGTCACCCGTCGCGCTGAAGTTCAGCGTGTCGCTGCCCGAATCCGGCTGGCCGCCGGAGACGAAGATCGCCACGTTCGTTTCCGCCGTACCAACACCATCGGCGTCCACATCGTCAGCGGTAATGTTAAAGGTGTCCGCGCCGTCGCCGCCTTGGATCACGACGGTCGTGGTCCCGCCCGCAGGCACTCCAACCGTTTGGTTGACGGGAGTGCCGACGTTGAGAGTGGCGAAGGTGGTCGCGCCGAAGCCGTTCGTGAGCACGCCATTGGCGTAACCGATGGTGTCGTCGGAATCGGTTGCTACGAAGACAAAGGTATCCGCACCGCCTTGATTGGCGGTCGAGTTAAAGGGTCGCATCATGGCCGGGTGCATGTTGCTGAAGTTAATCGTCGGCAGGCTGACACCGGTTCCCGGACCAAGATTTAACGTGCCGCGCACCGTACCTGTATCGACCGTGACGCCGCTGAAGTACTCGAACGTGTCGTTGCCCGCGGTGCCATCGACGCCGAACGTATCCCATGGCGCTGGGCCCCCGTCGGCCAACTGGCCGACGAGATTGATGTGTTCGGTGCCGGTGTAGACGACGTCGGGCAGATTGTTGGCGGTGTAATCCACCGTCCCCGCTCCCTGGACCGTGCCGCTGGGGACGACGACCATCGTGTCGGCAGTGCCGGCCTGAGCGTTGACCGTCAGCGTGTCGCTGGCGGTCGGATCGCCGTTGTTGACTGTAATCGTGCTGGTGGCCGCGACCATGCCGGTCGGCACGGTCGAGTTGTTGATGTTCACCGAGTCGCTGCCGACACCGGCGTTGATCACCAGGTTCGTCTTGTTGGCAAACTCGATCGTCTCGAAGCTGTCCACCGACACGAGCCCGGTGACGGTACCCGCCGTGAATACGCCGCCGCCAGCACCGGCCGA
This sequence comes from Planctomycetota bacterium, assembly GCA_027622275.1. Taxonomy (GTDB): domain Bacteria; phylum Planctomycetota; class Planctomycetia; order Pirellulales; family Pirellulaceae. The sequence continues at coordinate 1,240 of JAQBZB010000002.1, forward strand.
GTAGTTGATCGCGTTGTTGCCGGGTGTGCCGTTAACGGTCAGCGTTGTCGCGGTGACCGCATCCTGGACAGGCTCCAGCCCCGTAAACGTGATCGACATCAGTCGTACGTCCGTCGCGTTCTCATAACGCAAGAGTCCGTCACTCAGACCGGGACCAGGCGTGTAGATTGCTTCATCGATGCCGGCCACGTCACTCTGAACCCGCAGCGTATCGAACCCGCTGCCACCGATCACGTGGACCGGAGTGGCAACCAGGGTGGTCGTTCCATCAATCGTGAACGTGTCATCATTGCCTTGACCGTCGAGGACGATCGTGCCGATGATGGCGTACGCGACACTTGCCCCGGCCCCCGAGTTGACCGTTGTGTTGGTCAACGTGAAGAGATCCTGATTCCCGCTGCCTAGCACTTCCAACGTATCATCGTTGTTCACGGAACCAGTAACGGTATACGACTGTGCTGCTGCGTTCGGCAGGCCAATTGGAGACACCACGAAACGGTCCACACCACCTTCACTGTTGGTGAACGAATGACTTTCGAAATTCTCAATGAATAGCGGTGTGCGATCGTCGATGCCGACACGGACGGTCGGACTACCGGCCACTGGCTCGCCAGATCCGATGGACCAGACATTGTCGCCACCGTCATCGGTCACGCGAATCGTATCCACGACGACGCCGGCCGTACTGCCGAGAATCTGAACCGCTTCAATACCGAGATACTCGATCGTTGTGCTGCTGACAGTTTCCGACAGCGTTCCATTTTTTGCAGCTGGGGCCGGCACCGTCGCCGAAGGGCCCGCATCGATGTCCAATGCAACGGCCGTCAGCCGGATCGCGTTATCCAACAACAACGTGTCGTCGCTGTCGCCACCCAGCACGTTTGTTGTCAGGCCAGTATCCGGGGCCACGGCAAAACGATCGCTGCCGGAACGGCCGTCCAGCGTGACCGCGGCAACATTCGTCAAGTTCACATTGACGTGATCCACCGTTTGGCTGAGCAAGTCGCCGCCCGTAATCACGTCGGCCGCCAGCACACCGCCACCCGCGAGATTGCCAAGACGCAACTGATCGTCACCAGCGCCACCAAGCATCACGAACGTGTTCGTACCACCTTGGCCATCGACGTTGATCGTCGCGCCGATGCCAAGGTCCTCGTACGACAATCCCAACAGCGAATCGATCGCGAACGCACCCGCATCCGCCGCGGTGCCTGCCGTATGCGTGATCACGTTGTCAGCAGACGTGCCGTTGAAGGTGAAGGTGTCGTCACCGCCCAGGCCGTTCAACGTGGCAACTTCGACGTCGACCAATTCGATGTCGTTCACGGAGTTGGTCGGATCGAAGCGAAGCTGTCCGGCGTTGGCGGCGGTGGGCGTGTAAGCGATCGTTTCGGCGGCGGTCGTTGTATTGACCGTGACGGAGTCGGTTCCTTGTTGCCCATCCAAGGTGACCGTGGCATCCGTGCTGCCGAAGGCCGAATACGTTACCAGCGGTCCGGCATCGACTCGCGCCGCGCCGCCGCCCGGCAATCCGGTCACGGTAAAGACGTTGTTGCCGCCATTGCCATTCATCGTCAACGAATCGTTGCCAGTTCCGCCGCCGCCGTTAATCGTGATGTGTTCGATCCCGGTAAAGCTGACTTCACCTGTGTCGAAACCCGCGATGCCAACGGTCCCGGACTGGACGTCCACACCGGGCGTGACCGTGTACTGATCGTTCTGATTGAGGTTGCCGACGATGGTCAGCGTATCGCTGGCGTTGGGCGGTCCAGCGAGAATCGTAACATTCAGCGGCAATGTTCCCGCGCCGCCGCCCGTGGCGTCGTTGGCCGTGTCGTTGGCGGCCAGGTCGCCGTCGTCAAACGCCGCCACCAGATCGACCGTCACCGTGTCGTCGCCCTCTTGGAGATCCAACACGACCGCCGCAAAGCCGTTGGCAACCGCGGCATCCAGCGGTGTCGTGACCGTTGCGGCCAGGCTGGCCAAGTCATGCACACCGCGGCCGTCGTCGATCACCACGTCGAAGTGATTCGCGATGCGGATGTCGTCGTCGCGGGTGTCGTTGGGCGCGCCGAGCGTGTTCGTGTTCGCGTCGACTCCGGTGCGGCCGCCGGTACGGTCGGGATCGAACCGCAAGGTGAGTTGATCGTCTTGCGTCGTGGTTCGAATTGTCAGCAGGTCGCCATCGTTGGGATTGGCGTTGACGTTGACGTTTTCGGTGTTGGCAAAGTTGATCGCCACGCCGGTGAACGTGCCCATCACGTTGTCATCAAAGATCCGCCCTTCGCCGAGGTCGGCAAAGTCCGCATCCAACAGGATGTCGTCGAGAATCCCGCTGACTCCCGTGTACGCGACGCGGTCGTCGCCGTCTTGCAAGTTCACCTGCACGTCCACGAACCACAGGTCGAAGTTCGTGGCGTACGGCTGAATCGAAACACGATCGTTACCGGATCCCACCGTATTCTCGTCGGGCGTCGTCGGTGTCGTGGTGCCGTAAACATTCAAGTTGTTCACGTCAAAGAACGTGATCGGCGACGAGTCGTTGATCCTCAACAGAAAATCATTCTGAAATCCATCGTTCGTGCCTGTTCCCGGATCAAAGTCCGCAATGCCCGTAACCAGATATTCGTCATGCTGCCCCGGCGCATTGCCGTTGTCGTCGCCAATGATGTCGACGCGAGGCGTATCGATCAGGACGTCTTCCATCGAGCTAAAAGTGATCCCAAAGGGCTCGCCAATGCCGACTGTCGAAACATTGGGAGGATCGGCTTGGTCGCTGTAGACCTGGACCCCGTTGGGATAGTTCAAGATGATTCGATCACCAACAGGTGCCGTCACATCGCCGGGATCAAACGGACGACCGCCGTTGACTTGAATGTAAAAGTTCTGCGACGTGGTGGGTGCCGCGATGTCGGCTCGATTGTCCGTGTCGACCGTCGGAGTCGGCTCGAAACCGGTGCTGACGATCAATCCCGGATCGAGTGGATTCGTTTGAACGAACCCAGCGGTCGGGACGAGGTTCACCGGCAACAGGGCCAACGCCGTGTTGAGCCGGTCGTTGATGATCGCGACTTGCGTATCGCTGATCGTCAGCGAGTCGAAGGCGCTATTGAAACCGGCGAAGTTGTCCGAACCCGGAATAATCACGCCGACGCCGAATCCAAACGGATCGAGCGTCGGGGTGTTCGTGGTGTCGGTGAGGTCAGCTTGACTCGGCGCATAGACGTAAAGTTGGTCGTCTTCATTGTTGACACCCGTCCCGTCGTGACCGCGGACGGTCAGCGTGGTCGGCGAAACGCCATTCAGATCGATATCCGGCCCGTTCGATCCGCCGGCCACACCGGGGAATTGATCGAACAGATCGCCTTCATTCGGACCATCCCAAGGATCGCCATCGAGAAAGACCAACGCCCGGTTGGCCGTGATCGGTGCCACGGTAAGATCGTCCGTCGTGTTGGCGCGACCATTCACGGTCACATCGTCATTGTTCGCGGCGTCGGCGTTGTAGTTGACTTGCTCGACGGTATCGGCATCCAGCGTCGTGCCAAGCCCCGTCACATCGACTTCGCCAGCGCCCGCCTGATACGTAAACGTGGTGTTTCGCGCCCCAACGATATTGTTGATGTTGATCAGGTCACGGTTGTCGGACAGCGGCGTATCGTTGGCACCGCCGCTGATCACGAATGTACCGCCGGTTGCACTTGCGTTGTTGTAGTCGACGTTGAACGTGTCGTTACCGTCGAAGCCGTTGAAGGTGTTCGCGGCTCCTGCCTGTAATTGGTTGGCGTCGATCTCGAAGGTCCCGTTGTTGCCGGCACCCGTGACGGTCGCATCACCATCGCTGATCGTGTTGCTGGTGGTCGCGGAGGTCGCGAAGATGTTGTACGTGTTGTCGGCCGTGAGCGCGTTGCTGCCGATCAAGGTGAAATTCTCCAGCTGCCCAGCCGTACCATTCGCGTCGTAGCGGATATCGACAGTGGACGCACCGTCAACGAACGTCAATTCGGTCGATCCGCCGGGCGTGGTGCCGAGGTCGGTCAGGCCATACGTATCCGCTCCGTCGTCCGCGCCGGTTGTTTGTCCGACACCCGCAGCATCGCCGAAATCGGAGACGGTCAGCGAGTCCGTTCCAAGTCCCGTATTGATATTCAAGGTGCCGTCGATGAAGTCGATGTGCGCATTGGCCACGGTCGGGGAAGGCGGTGATGTCTGAGCGAACGAGTTCTCAAACACGAAGATGTCATCGTCGCCACCCATCGTGAACAGGTTGTAGGTCGTGCCGGACTGCGTCACTTCGACGTCGACTTCGTCATTCTGTGTATTACTGGTCCAGATCTGCACGACCTCGACTTGCACGCCCGTCGAGTAGCGAATGTCGGCGTTGGCAATCGGACCAGCGTGGCCCGTGATGCCGGTGATGATCAGGTTGCCCGTGACGGCGTTGGGATCGGCATCACCGTCGCCGATCAGGACACGGTCGGCAGCCGCGGTCGTGTCACCACGGTCGTCGATGTTCAACGTATCGATACCGACACCATTCTCGTCCGTGAAAGCGAAACCGGCTGGCAACCCAATGGCTGTCGGGTCAGCAGAGACAATCACTTGCCCCACGATCGTATCAACCGTGTTGGTACCCGTGGCGAGAGTTGGACCATTGAACAAGTTGTAGGTGTCACCCGTCGCGGCGGATCCGTCCTGACCGCCAAACAGATGCGCTTGCAAAGCAGCGGCGGGATCGGGCAGGTTTCGGATGTGCAGAATGTCGTCACTCGCATCCGAGTTCGTGATGTCGTCGCCGTCCAGTACCAAATCATGGAGCGGGTTCGCGTTGGCCATATCCAGGTTAATGACCGTCAACGTGTCGGCACCAAGGCCGCTACGCATGATGACGTTGCCAAAGCCCTCGAAACGCGTCGTCTCGAATCCGCCGTTGCCCCAGATCGCGCTCCGCCCATCCGCCGCCGCCACCGCCGCGCCGAACGGCGAGACGCCAAAGTTATTGCTGAACGGTGCCGGCGTGTTGAAATCGTCATCAATCGACAAGAAGGTATTCACTGCGGCCGCCAATGCCGAAGCGTCCACCAACAGCGTGTCGCCGGCACCCGCACCGGTGATGTCGAGCGGGGCGAGGTTGGCAAATGACAGGATCGTGCCTTGCGTCCCGACGAAGCTGCTGAGATGCAGGTTGCCGCTGTTCGCGGTCGCAACCGCATCCGCGAAGTACGCCACGCTATTATCGTTGCCCTCGGCCGCCAGCAGTGTGACGCCGATCGAGTTCACGCCGCCACCGCCCGCGAAGTGGATGTTGATGTTCTGGTCGCCGTCGGTATTCAGCAGCCCGCTGGCAGTCATGGCCGAGTTAATATGCCCATCCGCATCGGCTCCCACGGCGGCAGTGACGTCGCCTGTGAAGCTTGGCAAGCCAGCCGCGGTTTCGTTCAACTGCAAGATATCGTTGTCACCCGAACCGATGATCTCCAAGCTGCGTACGCCCTCGGTCAGCGAGCCGTCGTGCGTGATGTCGATCTGATCGAAGGTGGTTGGAGCGCCCAGTGGGTTGGTGCGAATCGAGATATTCAGGGTCGTGGCATCTTCCTGCGTGACGGTAATCTCGTCCTGCTCGCCCGCGCCCGGCGTGCCATCCGCAAAACCGTTGTTGAGTCCCACGTTGGCACTCGTGCTCAAGTCCATTCGAATCCGCAGATCGAACAAGGCCCCGTCGGCGTTCAGCGATTCGAAGTTGACGAAACTGAGCGGCATCACGCCCGTGGCCGTCACGGTGCCAAACACGCCCGTCCGCGAAGGAATCAATTCGATCACGGCGTCGGTCAGACCTGTCAGGTCGATATTGATCGTATCGCCCGGATCGGAACCCGCGACCGGATCGTTGCCGTTCAAGAAGATCGTGGTCTCGGCATCGGGAGCGACGGTGACAACGTCTCCCGTCACCGCCGCCGTGTTGGCGTGATTCACGTTCAGGAATTCGAGCGTGCCATCGAAAGTAATCGTCGATCCAGCATCGACAAGGCCGGAAATCTCGCCGGCGACCGCGCTATTGATATCGATCGTGGCGTCTGCCGTTGCGTCCCCTGAATCGTCGAAGTTCAACGTGTCGGTCGCTCCGCCACCGGCCGTGAAGGTGATGTTGGACATGATGCCGTCGACGTTGCCACCGTCGTTCAATTCGGCTGCCGAGAGTGGGATCGACGCATTCGGAGCATTACTATCGACCGAGAAGGTGTCATTTTCAGTCCCGCCGTTAACTTGAATGCCGTTGGCCCCGCTAACATTGCCTGCGATGATGACGTTGCCGCCACCCACGTCGGCGTTGCCACCGGGCAAGTTGGCATTATCGACGTCGATCGTCAGCACACCGGCGTTGTTGGCGGCCACGTTCGTCGTGGATTGAATCTGCACCACGTCGCCGCCTTGCAGCGTGAGGTTGCCGTCCGCCGCGACCGTGATCGCACCGTTGACGTTCGAGATGACGAGGTTGTCTTCTTGTCCCGCGCCATCGGTTGCATCGTCGGCCGCAAGATATGTGAAGTTGCCACCAGTCGACGCGTTGTTGACGATCGTCAACGGGCTGCTGGCCGAAATTCGGCCATTGCTGTTGGGAGCAGAGACCGAGAACGTATCGGCATTCAGGTCCACCAAAGTAAACGCTCCGAAGTTGTCGACAAACACCGCGCCGGCGGTTGTATTGACGATGTCGGCACGAGCCACCAGCGTGTCAATCGCATCCGTGGCTCCGACACCGTTGACCGCCACGAGTTGCAAATCTGATCCGATAATGTTCGCGTTCGCCGCACCATCGCCCACCAACGCGTCTGTGATCTGATCAGTCGAGTCCAGCGTCACGTTCCCGCCCGCCGTGCCCGCATCCACGATACCCAACGGAAGCGTGCCAATTCCGTCGATCACGATGTTGGCGTCATCGCCAGCATCCGTGTCGGCGTTCAATTGCGTAGTGGCCGTCACGTCCAGAATGCTGCCGGTGCCGATACCGCCGACCGCCGCCAGCAAATTCACCGTGGCACCTACCACGTCCGCCGTGCCGTCGTCCGCCGTCGAGTCGATGTCGCCCGTCGAATCGAGCGTCACGTTACCGGCACCCGCATCGATCAAGCCCACCGTGGCGTTGCCAATCGAGTCGATCACGATGTTGCCATCGTCGCCGGTCACCGTGTCGGCGTTCAATTGCGTCGTGGCGGTCACGTCCAGAATGCTGCCGGTGCCGATACCGCCGACCGCCGCCAGCAAGTTCACTGTCGCACCTACCACGTCCGCCGTGCCGTCGTCCGTCGTCGAGTCGATGTCGCCCGTGGAATCGAGCGTCACGTTACCGGCACCCGCATCGATCAAACCAACGGTCGCGTTGCCGATCGAGTCGATCACGATGTTGCCATCGTCGCCGGTCACCGTGTCGGCGTTCAATTGCGTCGTGGCCGTCACGTCCAGAATGCTGGCGGTACCAATCCCGCCGACTGCCGCGATCAGATTGATTGTTGCGGCCACTACATCTGCTGTTGCATCATCCGTGACGCTGTTGATGGTGCCCGCGGAGGTAAGGGTAGCCGTAGCCGTTGTTTGCACCAGTGCGACAGACGTCGTAGCATTCTCCACGATGTTGATCGTGCCAGGGGTGGCGGCCGCGCCAACCGCGTCTAGCGTTCGCGCTGTTAGGTTGCCGAACAGATGAGTCGCGGTGGAGTTCAGCGTAATGTTCGCGCCGGCATTATTTTGTGTCACAAAGGTCGCGGCACCGGCAATATCCAGTTGTCCGCTCTCGGTAATTGCATCGCCCGCGGTTACGTTCAAGAAACCTTGCGTAACGGCACCAGCAAACGCGATCGCGTCCATGTCGACGAACGTGGCATTGAGAGCGTTCGTCACGGTCACATTTCCCTGGAAGTCGTGACCGGTGTCGTTCAGCAACACATCGCCAGCGGCCCCCGTGTCGACGGTCGTCGTGCCGGTGATCGTCAGGGCGGCAGTGGTCGCCGTTAGCGAGCCGGCTGTGACGTCCAACGCGGCCAAGCTCTGGGCATTCGTTACGAACGAGGCGGTGTCGTCTTGCCCGGCTCCGTCGGTATAGAGAACGCCCATCGATGGTGTCGTCGCGTTGAAGTCGTCAGCAAAGTCCGTGAATGTCACGATGTGCGTGCTGTCATCGTTGTCATTAACGATCAGCTGCGTGCTGGGCGTGGTAAACGTAACCGTGTTGGTGTTACCCGTGACTCGCGTCACGGTGGCACTGTTTCGCGTGAAATTGACGGTATCCGACGAGTCGAGATCAACCGTGATTGTAGCGCCCCCCATGACGGTTACCGTATTGGGCTCAATATCCGTCCAATCAACCAGTGTCGTCCCGATGGTTGCATCACCCGACTCGGCTGTGGTGTTGTTCAAGGTGATGTCGATGTCGTTGCCATTCGCATCAATATCAAGATCGTCATTCCCGCCACCACCATTGAACGTGATATTTGGTAAGCCGGCGGCGTAATTGACGGTCAACATGTCGTCGCCGCCACTACCATTGATCATCACATTTGAAACGCCGCTAAGCGGCTGGGATGCGAGCAGTCTTGCCGCCGTGATGTTAAAGCGATAGTTCAGCGACAGCATGTCGCCTGCTGAGCCGGAGAACTCGTCTAATTCCGTATGCGCTTGCAAATCATAAGTGCCCGGCCCCAACGTCTGATCGGGGGTATTGATCAAGTTGACGTAGGTCACGTCGGAGGAGAATCGTTCGACGCTCGTGCCACCTGAAAAATTACGCACCCGGGCGGTCGCTCCAGCGTTGGTCGCGTAGTTGGTGACAACCAACTCGACATTTGTTACGAGCAGACCATCGGGGACCACAAACTCGAATGAGTCCGCATCATCTCCGCTCGTGGAAAGAAAGCCGCCGCCGAGGTCAACTAATGATGCATTCAGCGAGCCTTGGACAACATTACGCCCCAATCCAATGGAACCCAGGTTGTCAGGAATCGCCAGATTCGAAGTCAGGTCTGGCGAATCCGAACTCAGCACGTTTGTCGCCGAGCCCGTACCCGTCAGATCTCCTGCATAGAGAACTTGCACTAATGTTCCGTTAGTTGGATCCCGTCTAATACTGATTTCGCGGGACTGGTCACCGACCCGAGCCGGGCCAAGGGTATCTGAAAGTGTCGCTACGTCAACCGTCAGGGCCAACATCCGCCGATCTTCCAACGCTTCCAACTGCAGCGCCGGCAGCAGGTAACTTTGGAACGACATGGATCGTCGGCGCGTCTCATGTTTGACGATGTTCCGAAACACGCTGGTCCAAGTCGCGACCTCGGCGGAAGTGCGCGATTGAAGCGCCTGCAAGAAGGCAGCGCGGCGCTCGCTGCGCGAAAGCTTGCGGCTGGCGGAACGGTCTCTTTTGAATAAGCGATCGATCAAGGTGCGAAACATAGATGAAGCTCCTTAAAAGCAAAGCAAGAGTCGACGATTGGAATCAACCGCGACCTGGAGGGGTTCGGGGGAAAGTGGCTGTCGGGGCGGGTCGCGTGACCTGCTAGTAAATGCGACGTCTGTTTTGAACCACGAAAGGCACGAAAACCACGAAAGGGAAGCTGTGTGTCTTCTGTCGTGACCTTCGTGTGTTTCGTGGTTGCTCGTTGCGGAGGACCGAGCGGCAGAAGCGAACCGCGGAGCGCTGACAAAGCAGAGGTCAAAGCAGAGGTCAGAGGACAGAGGTCAGAAGTCAGAGAGGGGAAAGCGGAAAGGCATACGCCAAATTCTGATCGCTGACTGCTGACTGCTGATCGCTGACTGCTGACTGCTGATCGCTGACCGCAGAGTGTCGAGTGCCGAGAGACCAGAGCCAGAAGCTGAACTCTGACATCTGACTTCTGACATCTGACTTCCGACATCTGACTTCTGACTTCTCTGCTACAATTCAAGCGTGGTTGGGTCAAGCAAACCTGATGAGGAGTACCGCGATGGGTGAGATTCGAGTGCAAGTCAAGCTGACCAATGTTGTGGACGACGCGCTGGCGCGGCGCGGGCAGCTTGCCGCGGACCAGGTCCGCAGCATCGTGACCGATGCCATGATTGACACGGGGGCGGTCCGCTCGGTCATCCCCGCCTCGCTTCTGGATCAACTTGGCATCCGCACGCGCGGCCAACGGATGGCCGAGTTTGCCGATGGCCGAACCGAGAACGTCGATATCACCGAACCGTTGCTCTTCGAATTGCTCGACCGCGATACTCCCGACGAAGCCTTCGTCTTGGGTAATGAAGTGCTGATCGGGCAGACCGTGTTGGAGAAGCTCGACCTGCTGGCCGACTGTACACGACAGCGGTTGGTGCCGGCGCACCCGGAAGGTCCCATTTCGAAAGTTAAATGACCGCGTAGTTGCGCGAGGCAAAGCAGAGGTCAGAGGACAGAGGTCAGGGGGCAGAGTGGGGAACGCGGAGAACCAATCGCCAAATTCTGATCGCTGACTGCTGACTGCTGACTTCTGACTTCTGCCTTCTCTGCTACAATGCAAGCGTGTTGAATTTGCAACGAACGGCGATCTCACGGGAGCTACGATCATGGGAATGGTGTATGCAGATATTGAATTGATGAACGGCCTCGATCTTGCCAAGTCCGAAGCCGGAGAACTGCCCGAAGACAAGGTGCGGCGGATGACGGTGCGGATGCTGGTCGACAGCGGTTGTGGGACTTTGGCCATCAACGACCACGTTCGCACACAGCTTGGCTTGCGAACTCGGCAAAAACGCGAGATGCGGATGGCGGACGATAGCGTCATTGCGCTGGAGGTCGTGGGCCCGGTGGAATTGCGATTCGAAAACCGGCGGTCGAACCTGGACGCGGTCGTACTGCCCGGTGACGCAGAACCGCTGTTGGGAGCGATTCCCATGCAGGATCTGGATGTGCTGATCGATCCCGCACGCCATCGCCTAGTCATCAATCCCGACAATCCCATCATGGCGGGCGGAATGCTGAAGTGAAGGATGAGGGATGAGGGATGAGGGATGAAGGGCAGAGCAAGAGCTGAGAGTCGAGAGTCGAGGGTCGAGGGTCGAAAGCCAAACGCTGACTGCAGACCGCTGATCGCTGACCGCTGACTTCTGACCGCTGACCGCCGATCTTTGCTACAATTCAAGCGTGTTGAAATTGCAGCCAGCGGCGATCTAACGGGAGCTACGGTCATGGGTATGGTGTATGCGGATATTGAATTGATTAACGGTTTTGATCTATTGAAGGTCGAGGCGGGCGAGTTGGACGAACGTGAACTGCGGCGGATGCCGGTTCGCATCTTGGTCGACAGCGGTGCGGCGACGTTGGTGATCAACGACACCATCCGCGCACAATTGGGACTGAAGACCAAAGAAGAACGCGTGATGCAGTTGGCCGACGAAAGCATCGTCGCGTTGGATGTCGTCGGGCCGGTCGAGATCCGCTTCGAAAATCGCCGCAGCATGCTCGACGCCGTCGTGCTGCCAGGTAATGCCGAACCGCTGTTGGGAGCCATGCCGATGCAAGCCAGACCACCCGATCATCGCCGGCGGGTTGCTCAAGTAGGGGACGAGAGTCGAGAGCGGAGAGTTGAGAGCGGAGGGCGGTACGCGGAGAGCCAAGAGCAAATGACTGAATGCTGACCGCTGACCGCTGAGCGCTGAGCGCTGAGCGCTGACAAAGTAGAGGTCAGAGGGCAGAGGTCAGAAGTCAGAGGGGGCAAAGCGGAGTGAACGTCGAACATCGAACGTCGAACGGCTGATCGCTGATCGCTGACCTCTGACTTGCAGCCCGACCGAGCGAGCGCATCGACCCTCGCCATACGCGTCACGCGCGTTCTTCCTAACCAACGCCTTGTGCTAGCGTTTGCTGTGCAGCAAGTCTCTGCCGGCCCGCGTGTCATAAGATTTTTGTCAAGATGGATAAACAGGGCATTCGCCAATTGAAGTAAAGATGGAGAAGATAGTACATCTCTTAAAAACCATAGTCAAGCATGTTCATAGGTATTTTAACTCTAAATTGTTTAACGGTTTACAACCGTATTTGGTTCTACTATTGGTATAAACGAGGACGTTATGGCGGGCGATTCCAGGTGGCCCGTATTAGGGGAGCGAGTCGAGTCACTCTTTTCAGCTATCCTTTGTTAGGCAAGTCCCGACCCGCAGCGACGAAAAAATCGTCATAATCCGCATTGGTCTTAGGATCGCTACCCCTGACTGTACGAGTCCCGCTGGAACGAGGCACGGACACCACTCGTAACATCCGACTGAAGTCAAAAAAACTCCGACTCGCTAGCCAGTCATGGCAAACGAGTCGGAGTGACTGTTACGGACGACTTACGGCTGAGGCGAGGGAAGGATATTCGCAATCAGCTCGTCCAGCGTATCGAGGACAGAATCCTCATCGATTTCGCTGGCATCGACGGCGTCGAGCAAGCCGTCACGGTCGTTGTCCACGCCGTCTTTGCTAAACCGGTCGTTCCAGATCCTGGCCAGCAAGGTCAGAAGAGCTTGATCGACTACATCGACCGCTGGTGGCACCGTGTTAATGATTTCGCCACTAACGAGCAGGTCGCCGCCATCTCGATAGAGCGTGTCGATTCCGTTATCGCCTAGTAGTCGGTCTTGGCCCGGCCCGCCGGAGACAAGGTCATCGCCGTTGCCGCCACGCAAGAGTGGATCATTATCAGCACCACCCGCGATCCAATCGTTTCCATCACCGCCGAAGATCCGGTCGCTGCCGCGGCCGCCAAAGATGGCATCGTCGCCGCCGCCGCCGTTGATGACGTCGTCAGCGGCACCTCCGACTAGCAAATCATGTCCATTGTCACCGGACATGGTCGACTTGCCTCCACCGCCGTAGATCGTGTCGTTACCGCTGCCGCCCGCGAGGGTCGACTGCTGCGTCGTGACATCGGCAGTGACACGAATGACGTCATCGCCGCCGAAACCGTTGATATCCACCCGCGCGATGGCGGGTTGGCCGAAGATGGCATCGATGATCGTGGTCCGGTAGATGATCCCCGTCGCCGACAAGACGGTGCCGTTACTAATCGGCTCGCTGTGCGTGCCGATGAAGATAGCCTTGGCATCCGAAGCGGTACCTCGTTCCGTACCGTCATCGTTGTTATCGTCGCCGACGACGATGAAGTCGCCGCATTCAGTGCCGTTGATCTGCAGAGCCAAACCGCCGGTGGTATCCACATTCAACGCATTGACGTGCCGCAACATGCCGGCGGCACCGACCGCAACGTTGAAGGTCGCGCCGACGTTCTCAATCTTGATGTCAACTCGATAAAGTCCTGAGGCGGAATCCAAATAGCTGGTGACCGCACTCGTCCCGGTCACCAAACTGCCGGCCCCGTCGTACGACTTGAACGAGAAGCCGCTCGAATCGACGGCGGTGAAACTGGTGGGGAATACGATCGTTAGAATGCCAACCTTGGTCCCGGTCACCGACAGGGTTTGGGCACCGGAGGCAGTCAACTCGTTGCAGCGCTGGTTACCAAAGTCGATGCCCGTCGTCACCGAGTTGCCGGTCGTATAGTTCACGACATGCACGAGTTCGTTGGTGGACGTCCCGGCAGGAGTTGTCTGGCCCCAACCTTGCTGCTGGATCTCGCGAATGAAGTACGTTCCCGTGGGGAATGTGGGTTCGCCGAGGCGAAAGTTCCCCAAGGCATCGGTTAGATCCCAGTCGACCATCTGGTCGCCGCCGGTTGTCCCCACCGGGTCTGGAACTTGAATTCCGAAGGGACCGGGTTCGAAGATCCCGTCGCCATCGTCCTGGAACAGTTCAATGCGCCAGTTCGCCAAGCCTTCGTCGCCGGCATCCTTATCACCCTGGCCATCGTGGTCGAAGAACTTTATGCCGCGGAATGCCGGTGTGACTTCGTTGATGAAGGTGACGGTGATATTCTCGCCGGACGAGACGGTGATGGTGGCGGTACGTGTCGGCACATCGACCGTGCTTCCATCCGAGGCGATGATGTTCGTCAGTTCCCATCCGCCAACTACGCCCTCGGTAATCGTATAGGTCCCGGCGTTCAGATTGGGGAAGGTTTTGCTGTTGGGGAGAGTATTCTCGGTGTCGTCGTCGAGGCTGAAGGTCGTGAACGTGCCTGTGAACGAGAAGTCCGTACCTGTGTCCGGATCGGCATCCTTAACCACGGTGATGGACCCCAGTTTGAAGTTGCCGAAGTCCTCGGTGACGACCGTACCACTGCCGATGACTGCATCAGGTGGGTTCGTCGTCGTCTGAACCCAGCCCGCTTGAGGCACTTCGCGAACCCTGTAAGTTCCCGCAGTTAAGGGCGCAAACTCGTAATCGCCATTGGAATCGGTCGTATCGCTCACCTCGCCGCCGTCCAAAGTGCCATTACCATTCGTGTCCAGGAAAATCGTCCATCCCGGCAGTCCGTTGTCACCTGTGTCTCGAGTGCCATTGCCATTGACGTCCACGAACTTTGTTCCCTTGATAACGGCACCTTCAACATTGCCAAGGTCGGCATTCGTCACATTGGTGCCGCTGCTGGCGACGATATCAATCGCTGCGGTCGATTGGCTGAAGTTTGCTTGAGACACCTCGCGGACACGATAAGTTCCTGGTCCCAGATTGCTGAAGCTGTAATCGCCATTGCCGTCCGTCACGGCATTGGCTTCACCCGTGTCCAAACTTCCGTTGTTGTTGGTGTCGAGGAAGATGGTCCAGCCGGGCAAACCTTGCTCACCGCCTTCTCGCGTTCCGTTGGCGTTCAAGTCGTTGAACTTCTTGCCGCTGATCGAAATCAGCTTAAAGTTGCCGAAGTCCACATTGCCCACCACTTGTCCGCTGGTGGGAGTGATGGGTGCTGGGTTCGTGGTGGTCTGTGTCCAACCAGCCTGTGCAACTTCGCGCAAGGTAATCGTCGTGTTGGGACCGGCCATGAAGCTATAGCTGCCGCCTGCACCGGTAACGGTACTGGCCTCGATCCCATCGAGCACGCCGTTGCCGTTGTCGTCGTCGAAGATGGTCCAGCCCGCCAATCCCGGCTCGCCACCATCCTTTACGCCGTTACCATTCAGGTCGTCGAACTTGACACCGGCAACCGCTGCGGTCTGGAAGTTACCGAAGTCGATATTGGCAAATACTTGGCCGCTCGTGGGAGTGATGTTGACAGGATTTCCCGTCGTCTGTGTCCAATTGGCTTGTCCGACTTCGCGGAGCGTTAGCGTTGTGTTCGGCCCGACCGTGAAACTGTAGCTGCCGCCCGCGGCGGTTGTGGTATTGGCCTCGCCCGTATCGAGCACGCCGTTGCCGTTGTCGTCGTCGAAGATGGTCCAGCCAGCAAGGCCCGGTTCACCAGCGTCTTTTGCTCCGTTGCTGTTCAGGTCGTTGAACTTCACACCGCTGACCGTCACATTCTTAAAGTTTCCGAAGTCCACATTGCTAACCGTTTGGCCGCTGTTGGGAGTGATGTTGGCGGGATTTCCGGTCGTGAGTGTCCAGCCGGCTTGTGTTGCTTCTCGCAAAGTGAGCGTCGTGTTGGGGCCGACGGTGAAGCTATAGCTGCCCCCGACACCGGTCACCATGTTCGCTTCGCCCCCATCCAACGATCCATTCCCATTGTCATCGTCGAAGATGGTCCAGCCAGCGAGTCCCGGTTCACCAACGTCCTTCGCGCCGTTGCCGTTCAAGTCCTCGAACTTGATACCGCTAACCACGGCACTCTGGAAGTTACCAAAGTCGACATCCGCAACCGTTTGACCGCTGGTGGGAGTGATGTCTCCGGGATTCCCCGTCGTGCGCGACCAACCGGCTTGCCCCACTTCGCGCAGCGTGAGCGTCTTGTTGGGGCCGACGGTGAAGCTATAGCTGCCCCCGGCACCGGTCACCACGTTCGCCTCGCCCGTATCCAAAGATCCGTTCCCGTTGTCGTCGTCGAAGATCGTCCAGCCAGCGAGTCCCGGTTCACCAGCGTCCTTCGCGCCGTTGCCATTCACATCCTCGAACTTGATGCCACTCACCGTAGCGTTTTGGTAGTTACCGAAATCGACATTGATAACCGCCTGTCCGCTGGTGGCAGTAATGTTGGCTGGATTGGCCGTGGTCTGCGTCCAACCGGCTTGTGCTACTTCGCGCAAAGTGAGCGTTTTGTTGGGGCCGACGGTGAAACTGTAGCTGCCGCTGCCGTTGGTGGTCGTGCTCGCCTCGCCCGTGTCCAGCACACCATTCCCGTTGTCATCGTCAAAGATCGTCCAGCCCGGCAGTCCCGCGTCGCCGCCATCTTTCACGCCGTTGCCATTCAAGTCATTGAATTTGATGCCGCTGACGGTGGCGTCCTGGAAGTTGCCGAAGTGAACGTTGGCGACATTTTGTCCGCTGGTGGGAGTTAAGGCTGCTGGATTCAAAGTGGTTTGGGTCCAGCCACTTTGCGCGACTTCACGAAGCGTGAGCGTCTTGTTGGGGCCAACGGTGAAGCTGTAGTTGCCACCGGCACCAGTCACGGTGTTCGCCTCACCCGTATCCAACACGCCATTGGCGTTGTCGTCGTCGAAGATCGTCCAGCCCGCAAGGCCCGGTTCGCCTGCGTCCTTGGCACCGTCGCCGTTCAGGTCGTTAAACTTGATGCCGCCGACCGTCGCGTTCAGATAGTTCCCGAAATCGACATTGCCGACGTTTTGGCCGCTGGTGGGAGTGATGTTGACTGGGTTTAACGTCGTCTGAGTCCAGCCAACTTGTCCCACTTCACGAAGCGTGAGCGTCGTATTGGGGCCGACGGTGAAGCTGTAGCTTCCGCTGCCGTTGGTGGTAGTGCTCGCCTCGCCTGTGTCCAGCACACCATTCCCGTTGTCATCGTCGAAGATCGTCCAGCCGCCCAATCCTGTCTCACCACCGTTCTTCACGCCGTTGCCATTGACGTCATCGAACTTGATGCCACTGACGACTGCATCTCGGAAGTTGCCGAAGTTAATACCAGGAATCTGCTGACCGGCGGTGGGAGTGATCGGTGCGGGATTCGCAGTCGTCTGCGTCCAGCCAGCTTGTTGCGCTTCGCGAACGTGGTGGTTGCCCGCCCCGACTTGGATGGCGTAGGCACCGTTGGCATCTGTGGTGGAACGCAATTCGCCGACGTCGAGCACGTTGTTTTGGTTGATATCGTCATAGATTGTCCAGCCGGGCAAACCTGGCTCCCCAGCGTCCTTCACTCCATCGCCATCGAGATCGTCGAACTTGACGCCCGAAATCGTGGCGAGTTCGAAGTTCCCAAACGTATCCTTCCCGAGACTGATGGTTTGCTGACTCGCCGTGACGTCAACGTCTCGCGTACCGCGTCCCAACAGCAGGCTGCGCAGATCCGCAGACGAGACACCGGTGGCGTTTACGTCCAATTCGATCGCGTTCCCAATTTGCAGGTAGCCGCCGCCCAAATCGATGCCATCGATTTGAGCCTGACCGGCACCGTCCAGCGCGGAGACAATCGCGGTCACAATCTGGTCACGATTCATGCCATCGGTGATGTTAATTGCCACGTCGCCGCCGCCGACGGTCGCCCCGCCCGGTTTATCAAACACAAAGTTGATGCTGAAGGTGCCGGTTCGTTCGGTAACCGTAAAGAAGTCGCCTTCTGCGATGTCAGCACCTGTTGCCGCCAACACTTCCAACGTTTGGGCCGATGGCGGGTTGGAAACCGGACGGGACTGGGTCCAGCCGGTCTGTAGAACTTCACGCACTCGGAAATTGCCATTCGGGACATTGTTGAACCAGAAGAAGCCGCTCTCCGAGAACGGATCGATCCCCGGCTGGCCGTCCATCTCCATGCTCATCGTGACCGTTTCGGCAACGACTTCGCCGGTGTTCCGGTCCACGAGCTGGATTGTCCAGCCATCGAGGCCGGGTTCGGTAAAGACGACTGAGTCGCCGGTGCCGGCGAAGATATCGAGCAACTCGTCGGTGCTGGTGAAGCGTACAGCTCCGGGATCGATTTGTTGCAGCTGAGTTAGCGACGCACCTGAGCCGGCGCCGAAAGCACGAACATTGTCTGCAAGAGAGCGGATGGTGTTGATCTCGTTCGTAAACGTCCCACTGCTAAAGCCATCCGAAATGAAGATCACGTTCGTTTCTGATGGTGTAAACCCAGAGTTCGTGATTAGATCAATGCCCGCTTGCAGCGCAAGCTTAAAGTTCGTCGCGCCTGTAATTCGAAGTGCTTTCAGGGCCTCATCAACATCGAGTTGCGAGTTTCCGTCGGCGTCGGCGGTGGCCAATGTCGTTTCTTGTATTCCCGACAAGAAGGGGTTCATATCCTCGATTTTGGCAGTCGAGTGGAACGACACTAGCCCGACGTGGGCGTTGTCGCCAAACTGATCAATCAACTGTTGATTCAACGCGAGAAAGCCAGCAATTTAGGCATCAAGAATCGTGTTGGAGGAGCCATCTCCATTCACATCTCCTACGGGGGTTCCAGCAAAACCGCCACCGGTACTTCCCGAGATATCGATAATGAAAACGGTCAGCGGTTCATCACCTTGGATCAAGTCCGTATTGCGTCCACCAATCCCGTCGAAATCACGGAACTTGACGCCATGTATGGAAGAGCCGATCAGATTGCCAAAATCGACATTCGAAACGTTCGTACCACTTTGTCCCGCGATGTCCGCTGGGTTGGCTGTCTTCTGAATCCAGCCGGCCTGTTGCACCTCGCGGATGCGGTGGGTGCCGGTGCCGAGGTCGGCGATGGTATAAGTGCCAGTCGCGCCCGTGGTCGCACTCGGCTCGCCGACGTCTTTCACACCGTTGTCATTTATATCATCGTAGATCGTCCAGTTCGGCAGGCCGGGTTCTCCAGCATCCTTAACGCCGTTTCCATTCAGATCTTCAAACTTCGTGCCCGTAACATCGAACAAGTCGAAGTTGCCGAAGTTGACACCCGTGACTGCCTGACCGCCGACCACCGGGATGTCGGCTGGGTTGGTCGTCGTTTGAACCCAACCAGCTTGAGCCACCTCACGTATCTTGTGAGTTCCAATTGTCACCTGGAGCACGTAATCGCCGTTGCCGTCGGTGGTCGTCGAGAGTTCACCACCGTCGAGCGCGCCATTGTTGTTAGCGTCGGAATAAATCGTCCAGGCTGCCAGACCAGGCTCACCTGCATCTTTGCTCCCGTTCCCATTGAGGTCGTTAAACTTTTGCCCGGCGATCGTGGGGATGCGGAAGTTGCCGAAAACAATGTTGGAGATGACTTCGCCGCTGGTCGGCGTAATGTCCGCTGGATTGGTCGTCGTCTGAATCCAATTGGCCTGTTGAGCCTCGCGTACTTTATGGGTGCCCGGTCCCACCTTTAAGGAATACGTGCCGTCCGAGGCAGTCACCGTACTCACCTCGCCACCATCTAAAGAGCCATTGTTGTTGGCGTCGGAGAAGATCGTCCAGCCTATCAGTCCGAGTTCGCCGGTATCCTGAACACTGTTGTTATTCAGATCATTGAACTTGAGACCCTGGATCGTCGCATCGCGGAAGTTACCAAAGTCCAAGTGATCAAGCGTCAATCCGGTTGATACATCGACGTTGTGCGAGCCCCCGTCCTCGGCCAAGGGATAAGTCGTGGTCCAACCTGCTTGTTTAACTTCGCGAATCACGTGAACGCCCAACGGGAGGATCAATGTGTAGGAGCCGTCTGCGCCGGTGTCCGCTGTCGGCTCGCCGGCATCAAACGCGTCATTGTTATTGGTGTCCGAATAAATCTGCCAGTTCGGCAATCCCGGTTCGCCGATGTCTTGGAAGCCATCGCCGTTGACGTCCTCGTACTTGAAGCCGTGGACTTCGATTCCTGGGACAGCGACCCGCAAGTCATAGCGATTCACTTGACCAAGACTGCCGCTGTAAACTTCGACGAAATAAGTTTGACCGGCGGCACCAGTGAACTGTGCCGTGTCAACATTCGTCTCGGTGGCATTGCTGCTGGTGATGACCACACCTGCCGCATCGCGCACGCGGATGCCGAGATTGGTAGGCGAGTTTAGCCCGCTGGCCACACCCGTTCCCGCCGGCATCTGAATCCGGACCTCAATCGGACCGTTGTTCTGCGCCGTCAACTTGTAGTAATCGCGATCGGGTCGTGTGATCGTGCGGTCGGACACGTTGATGGTCGTACCACTAAAGGTGCCCAGGTTGTTCGCGGTGGCGCGTGTGTTGCCGTTTCCGCCGACATCGTCCGCATCGATGTTACGGACGCGAAGTTGGTAATCGGCGTCGTCGGTGGGCAAGTTACTTTTGATCTCGATCTTGAACAAGTCCGTCGTGTTCGCGGCTGCGGTGGTAAAGCTGAAGTTGTTTCCCGCTCCGCTCAAGACGGTTGGCCCAGCAATAATCGCATTAGCGTTGTCGCGTACGGTGACTTCCAGGAAATCGTCCCCCAACCCATCATTGGCAGGATCGCCACCCAAGTTTGCGACTGCGATTGTCAATTCGCCAGGAACCGCCGCGCGGAAGTTGTACCAATCTGGGTTGCTACTGTTGGTGATGGCTGCGACGCTCCCTGATGCGGGCGTAAAGCTATCAACAACACCCGATGTCAACCCGGGATGAATTATCTCTTGCCCCGGACTGCTATCGTTCGTCGGCTCGGATTCCAGAAACGTCACGCTCAAGTTCAAACGCTCTTCCATGCGTTCGAAGAACAAAGAACGATTTCGCGAGCGACGAAGACTTGCCATGCGATTTGCAGAGGCGAACTTGGTGGACATGCTTAATGCTCCTCTGGGATGGTGCTGTTTTGATTTAGGGGGAGTAGAACAACTAAACAGACTGATTTGCGTTTTCCGATCTGCCGTCTGCCGTAACGTGTCGATGGACCACCGAAGTTTTCCAAACTTCGTACTTTCAACTCTTAAGACGGGGGAGATGCTACTGCTCTGAAATACCAAAGTCAAGTAACTTAATGGCTAATTTTCTAAGATTGTGTTCCGTGGTTTTACGATCGCCGCATTGCGGACCGATGGTATAAACGCAGGATCGAGGGGCACAACTCCGTACACCGCATAAACAAGCGCCGAGTTCTCCACTGACGCTCGCCGCCCTAGTTGCGACTCGTTCCATCAACTAAACCACTTCTTTGCTAAAGTAATCTCCATGAGTGCAACCGAGTACGACCCGCGCTACGTCGAAGGGGTCAACTTCTTCAACGACTGTGAATACTTCGAGGCTCACGAGATCTGGGAAGATCTGTGGACCGAGTATCAAGGCCCATCGCGCCGCTTCTATCAAGGCTTGATCCAAGTCGCGGTCTGCCTGCACCACTTTGGGAACGGAAATACACGCGGCGCGAAGAAGCTATACTTCACGTGCAACAAGTACCTCGCCGAGTACCCCGACAAGTTCGAAGGAATCGATGTGGCAAAGCTGCGGGCGGAACTCGAGGTTTGTTGTGCCGAGCTGCTCGCCGATGAGCAAGAGTATTCAAGTTTAGAGATCGATCCCGAGCTGATCCCCGAGATTCATCTCGACCCGCCGCCCAGGGGCGGAGAGACGAGAGACGAGGGCTAACAGCCTGATCTTCGTTCGTGCCTTCTGACCTCTGACCTCTGACCTCTGACCTCTGACCGCTAACCGCTAACCGCTATTCCGAAATGACCGACAACCAAAACAAGACACAATTACCAGCCGATTTTACCGGCCGGGTCCGCCTGTTCCCGTTGCCGGATCTGGTCATGTTTCCGCACGTTATGCAGCCATTGCATATTTTCGAGCCACGGTATCGCGAGCTGGTCGAGGATGCCTTGGCGACCGATCAATTGGTCGCGATGGCGCATCTGCAAGCCGGATGGGAAGCGGATTATGAAGACCGGCCACCGATTTTTCCCGTGACGTGCATCGGCCGCATTGTTTCTCATGCACGCTTGGACGACGGCAAGTTCAACATCCTGCTGTTAGGTCTGCGCCGCGCCCTGATCACCGACGAGTTGCCGCTCACGCGATCGTTTCGCGAAGCAGAGGTCGCGGTCCTCGAAGATCTGTATGCCGGCGCGGCGACGCAAGAGCGGGCCAGCATCCAACGCGAGCTGCTGCATTGTTTCCGCCGCTTCACGCCCGAATCGCCAGCCGCGCAGGAACAATTCGAATCGCTGATGAACAATCGCCTGCCGCTGGGAGT
This sequence comes from Planctomycetota bacterium, assembly GCA_027622275.1. Classification (GTDB taxonomy): domain Bacteria; phylum Planctomycetota; class Planctomycetia; order Pirellulales; family Pirellulaceae. The sequence continues at coordinate 23,367 of JAQBZB010000002.1, forward strand.
ACTGACGGACATCATCAGCTTTACGATGAAGTTTGACGTCGATCTCAAGCAGCGGTTGTTGAGCGAATGGAACGTCGACCAGCGGGCGCGGATGTTGCTTGCCGAATTGCGTCAGCTCGACGATTCGCACGCGATCAGCGATGACGAACGCAAGTTTCCGCCTGAATTCAGCGCGAACTGAGTTGCCGATGGCAGGAGGGGTCAGAGGTCAGAGGTCAGGGGTCAGAATTTACGAGGCATTTGTCAGTCGTCACTGATCTCTGACTTCTGACTTCTGGCTTCTGGCTTCTGACTTCTGACTTCTGGCCCCTCTCCCCTTGCGATCTTAATGCTCGGTTCGCGATCCACGCTTTCCACAACGTCACCAATCACCGCGGCCGGCACATCGCTCAGCTCCGCGAGTCGTGAAAGAACGGCGTCGACTTGCGACTCGCGAACGCCGAGCAGCAATCCGCCGCTTGTCTGGGGATCAAACAACGAAGCGTACCGTGAGTCGCGGCGCTGCCGTTCCGTGACGCGAATGTTTGCCTCGACCGCACGGTTCGCGGGTCCAAGCGTACTTTCGATCCCTTCGCTGACGAGTTCGCCGACTCCGGCCAGCAACGGGATTTGATCGAGCAGCAACTCGGCGGAGGCGTTGCTCGCGCGGAGCATTTCGAGCAGATGCCCCGCGAGTCCAAAACCTGTCACGTCCGTCAATCCAAGGATGTCGAACCCGTTGACGAGCTGCGCGGCCGGCTGATTGCTCAACAGCATCGTGGGCAGCAAGGTGTCCATCCAGCGGGCTTCACACCGCGCCTGCATGTGTGCCGCCAAAAGGACGCCCGTCCCCAACGGCTTGGTGAGAATCAATCGATCGCCAACTCGCAGCCCGGCTTTGGTGAGCGGTGCGCCGGGGCCTTGGCTGGCCAGCATCGTGAAGCCAACCGTGAGCTGCGGTCCTTCGATCGTATGCCCACCCACCAGCGTCGCTCCCATTTGACGGAACTCGTGCAATCCTCCAGCGAGGACTTCGTAGAGCAGTTGCTCTTGCTGGCGAGGTTTGCCGACGGGAATCGTTGCGCTGGCCAGTGCGGCGAACGGTTGAGCACCCAACGCGAACACATCGCTGGCCGAATTCAGCGCGGCGATACGCCCCACGACGTACGGATCGTCCAACGGCGCGGCAAAGAAGTCGACCGTCACGGTCATGGGCCGCCCTTCCGGTGCGCGGATGATCGCGGCATCGTCGGGTGCCTCCAAGCCGAGCAATACGTTTTCGTTGGATGGGATGTCCAGCCGCGCGAGAACCTTCGACAGGACGGACCCGCCAACTTTCCCGCCGCATCCCGCGCAACGCATTTGAACGGCTGCGTCTTCCCAGGCGGGATTCGCCGCCATGGGCATGATCGCATAGTTCTGGTACTTGGCCATGAACTTCGTGTCGATCGCGTTCTTCAGCCGCCAGGCCCAGCGCGTGTGGAAGCTGAGTCCCTTGTATTCGCCGATCGCTCGCCCGTCGCCTGTGTTGAAGAGTTTTAAGAAGTTGCGTTGCGGCCGATATTCTTCGAGCGGTTGTCCGCGCAATGTCCGTTGGATGTTCTCCCACAAAACCATCCCTTGCCGCACGGCATAGACGCCCGCCTTGGGAGTGAGTGAGTTCTCGATCGTGCCGGTATCACCAACCGCGAACACAGGAACATCACGTGTCGAGCGCAAGGTCGCATGAGTCAGCAGAAAGCCCTGGCCATCCTTCGGCAAGTCGAACCGCTCGAGCAGCGCTGGTGCCACGGCGCTGGTCGCCCACAAGACGAGGTCCGCGTCGACCTGTTGGCCGTCGTCCAGCGAAATGATTCCGTCAGCGATCCGCACGGCACGGCGTCCGAGCACAAGTCGGACACCACGCGCTGCGAGAGCCCGCCGCGCTTTGAGCGACGTCTTAGCCGTCGCGCCGGAAGTGACTTCATCACGACCGTTGACAATCGACAACTCGAACGCAATCTCCCCAAGCGTCTTCCTGATTCGGTTTGGCAGACAAAGCGCGATCTCGACGCCGCCGGCACCAGCACCGACGATCGCGATCCGAAGCGGTCTCTCCGGATGCCGTTGGTGAACAAGTCTCAATCGCTCTTCCAGCCGCTGCAGGAATGTCTGCATGGGCTTGATCGCCAGCACCGTATCGTCAAGCGATTCGACACCGGCTCGCGTCGGAACGGAACCGATTCCAATCGATAAGACATCAAACCGGATGGACGCCCGGTTGCCGAACATGACTTCTTGCCGATCCACGTCAAGTCCGGTGACGGTGTCGACGATCAGTCGCGCCGCTGCCGGTGCCCCTGTTCCGACGGAAGCACAGAGACGCACCAAGTCGATTTCCATTTGCTCTGGACGATATTGACCGGCCAAAGCACCCGGAAGCATCCCCGAGTAAGTCGCTATCGAGTAGTTCGAGATGCAGGTCAGTCGGGCGTCTGCGATCGGATGCATCTTCCACATCCGCAGGATATGTGCGTTGGTATGCCCAATTCCGAGCAACACAACATCATGGGTGGGGAGCAGCGTCTGCATGCCAGATCAATAACCAAAGTAGGATGGACACCTCGTCCGTCCAAGGGAGCGGGAAAGATGGAGGCGTTTATCCTACAAGATACAAGCACGGCTTGTGGAGATGAGTTGCAGACCAACGCAGCGGGGTAGGAGACGCAGGACGGACGAGGCGTCCATCCTACGAAGTTCGCCCACGACGGATGGATGTGTCGGCTTGGTGCGAGTGGGTGAGCTACTTCGCGGTGGCCAACAAGCGGTTGTGGCGAGAACGACGCTCGGCGCGTAAGCGTGCGCGACGCTTGGTTTCGCTGGGCTTCTCGTAGAATTCCCGGCGACGCATTTCTTTCTTGATACCGCTCCGCTCGACGAGCTTTCGAAAGCGGCGAACTGCCTCTTGAATTGATTCGCGGTCACGAACAAGCAGACGGACCATTGCTACTCCAAAGTACTAACTGTTTCTTCGACCACCAACAGTCTTTGCGTCCAAGCGAAGTGTCGAGCCGCGCAGTTTATCCAAGCCGTAATAGCTTGTCGACCCCCTGAATTACAGCTGTATGACGGCGTCGGAAGGCGCTGGTGCAAGGCACGCGGCGGATTAGAACGTGCCCCGAGCAGTGACGGCATATGTAGGCCAAAGAGTCGCGGAGTCGCACCTCAGCAATCCGGCAAAATGTTGGCATCTCGTTTCGTACAAGTGACCGTCAGTGAGCTGTTGTCTCCGCCGGCGATTCCCGGTCCACTGGCTTCGTCACCGAGCCGTGTGTCGGATTTCACGCCGTGACCGGCAAACTGCTCGCCGTGCCCCTAACTTGGCCCCTCCGAAATCATTCGCCGCCCCGGCCATTCTCGCTGATGCAATTGCCCTGCGTGACCATATTCACTTCCCCAATCAAGCGCAATTTCTCCATCGCCAAGTCCATTTCTACCCCGACCACTAATTCCTTCGCTACGATCTGCGAATGAGGCTCAAGAAACATGCCCGTCCGAATCGAAACTAACATTCGGAGGGTTTGTTCTAATCGGTTCCGATTCCCACCAGGGAGCTGAATCGGTTGAAGCGAGCCCAAGGGGAGCCTTGCCAAAGGCTCGCAATGCCTTTGTTGAGTACACCGATCGTTGGCCCGACGACCGGTGCGCTCTCTGTATCACCTTCCTTGATGGTGTACCTCGTCGAGTACCAGATGAAAGGATAGTGGGAGTGCGGCCTTAGAATCCGAAAAACGAAGTTTTTAGCAAGCTTCTATATTTTACGGATTTTAACCAAATACCCGTTATCCAAGTTGCCGATGTTATTCATGTGGCGTGGATCAGAAGGAACTGAACCTCCGCCACGACTAGAAGCAAGTTCCAAGCCCTGACCCAGATGTTTATGTGTGTTTTCTGGTTCCCGCAACTGGAAAAAGATCTTTGTCGATCGTGCATATAGACAAGGGGCACAGCTAGTTTGCCCACGGCAAATTAGTTGACCGAAAACAACGAGCGAGTAAATTGGAGAGCCTGTGATGAAGGTCTTCACAACGGGACAGGTCGCAAAGATCTGTAAAGTGGCACCGCGTACGGTTAGCAAGTGGTTCGATTCGGGCCGCCTGAAGGGGTACCGAATTCCCGGATCCCAAGACCGTCGCATTCCGCGAGAGTATTTGATCCGATTTCTGAAAGAGCATGGAATGCCTTTGGGCGACCTCGAAGACGAGGCCATGGCCAAAGTGTTGATCGTGGCTCAAGATCAGGTTTTGATCGAAAACCTCAAGCGGGAACTACCTACTGAAAGGCGATTTAAGGTTGCTGTGGCAGCCAGTGGCTTTGAGGCTGGTATTCAAGCTGAGAGTTTCCACCCTGACTGCATTATTACCGACTTCTCAATCGGTAAGGTTGAAGCGTTGCAAATCTGCCAGAACCTACGGAAGAACGCCGATTTCGGCGATACGATCTTGATCGCTCTTCTTCCCGACGATGGCAGCCCGATGAGCTTCGACCGTTCCAGCATCAACGAAACGTTCAAGAAACCGTTCGACGCCCACCTGTTGGCCGAACGACTCCGAACGCTAATTGGCGCGAAGAAGGAACTCGTGTAGCACAACTTGCTACTCGATAGCAGCTCATCGCCGATAATAATCCGCCGCGGATGACCCCCGCGGCGGTTTTTTTATGGCCGCGCGGGAACGCTCATGGCTCGCAGGGCCGTTATGCACTCGACGGAACTGCGGTTTCACAGTCATAGCGCTCGACGTGAACGGCCCTCGACGATGCCGTGACGACGCTTACAATGTTGAGTTTACTGGTCGCAGCGGCTCTGCCCCTAGTCTGAGAGCATTCACTCCAGTGTCGAACGAGCTTTCCCACTTCGACGAACACGGTGCCAGCCGGATGGTGGATGTCAGCCGAAAGGCGATCACCGATCGAATGGCTCGCGCGTCGGGCCAGATTTCGATGGCTCCCGCGACGCTTCAATTGATCCGAGACAAACAACTCGTCAAGGGCGACGTCCTCGAGGTCGCACGTTTGGCCGGAATCATGGCCGCCAAGCGAACCGCCGATCTCATCCCGCTGTGCCACCCTCTCGGATTGGATGCGGTATCCATCGAGTTTCGCTTTCCCGACGAGCGGAGAGTCGAGATTCAAGCGACCGTGCATGTCACGGCTCGGACGGGAGTCGAGATGGAAGCGTTAACTGCCGTTTCCGTGGCGGGACTGACAATTTACGACATGTGCAAAGCCGTTGATCGCCAGATGGTGATCGAAGAGATCCGACTGGAAGAAAAATCCGGTGGACGCAGCGGCCATTTTTTGCGTGAACAGCAGGCGTGAGGAAAAGATAGCGTGAGCCGATTTGTATCTGAGCCCGAAACCACTACATCTCCCGTGCCCGATGTCTACGGTCCGATCGAGTCGGAGTTGGCGGCCGTGGAACGCATCCTCAAGGCGGAACTTCGTAGCGATCACCCGTATGTCGATGAACTGGTCCGTTACGGATGTCTTCTCGGTGGCAAACGCCTGCGGCCGACACTACTCTTGCTGACCGCCAAGGCGATCGGCGAGTTGAAGCAAGAGCATCTGATCCTGGGGGCGGTCGTCGAGATGATCCACACGGCGACGCTCGTTCACGACGATGTCCTCGACGAAGCCGAGACGCGCCGCCACTTGGCCACGGTCAATTCACGCTGGGACAACAAGGCCAGCGTGCTGCTCGGTGATTACCTGTTCACACATTCGTTCTATCTCGCCAGCACCACCGGCAGCGCCTGGGCGTGTCAGGAGATTGGTCGCGCCACCAATATCGTCTGCGAGGGAGAGCTGCGCCAGAAAGGTTGTCGGGGCGACTTCGCGCTCAGCGAGCGCGAGTATTTCGAGATTATCGCCGCCAAGACCGCCGAACTCACGGCCTGCAGTTGCCGGTTGGGCGCGCATTATGCGGGCGCTTCGGACGAAGTTGTCGAGCGGCTCACAAACTTTGGGCGAGATTTGGGAATCGCGTTTCAAATCGTCGACGATGTGCTCGATCTTCAAGGGGAAGAAGAAACGACCGGCAAGTCGCTTGGCACCGATCTCGAACAGCAAAAACCAACGCTTCCGATCATCCACGCGTTGGAAAGCCACTCGCCCAGCAAACGCGACGAGTTATTGTCGCTGTTGAGCGGCGACGTTGCTCCAAGTCGCGAGTCGTTGCTGCCTTGGCTGGCTGAGTACGATTCCATCGAGTACGCCTATGAGACGGCAAAGCGATTTGCCGCCAGCGCGATGGATTGCCTCGCCTGCTTGGAAGAGAGCGACGCAACGAACACGTTGCGGCTCATCGCCGCATTTGTTGTCGAGCGGTCTCGCTAATCATGGCGGCTATTGACATCGAACGTGTCCTCGCCGAAACCATGGTCCGGCACGTCGAGTACCGGCCCGAGGTCGCGTCGACCAACGACCTCGCCATCGAGCTGGCCACATGCGACGCGTGCGTCTTCCCGTCGCTAGCGATCACCGACCACCAGACCGCAGGGCGGGGGCGCGGGGCCAACCTGTGGTGGGCGGCGGATGGAGCCTTGACCTTCTCGCTCACCATCGACTCGAAGGCCCTCGCGCTAGAACCACGCAACTGGCCGAAGATGTCTTTGACGATCGGATTAGCCGTTTGCGAAACGCTCGAACCATTGGTTGCGGATCGCCGCGTGCATCTCAAATGGCCGAACGACGTTTTTCTGGAGGGGCGAAAAGTCTGCGGCGTATTGGTGGAAACCATTGCTCAGCGAGCAGGGCTGATCGTGATCGGGATTGGGATCAACGTCAACAATTCGTTCCAAGACGCACCGAGCGAATTACGGTCTACCGCCACCTCCTTGATGGATGTCATGGCCAGATCGTTCGAGCTGACTGACGTCCTGATCAGCCAACTCCAACAAATCGAACATCGCATCGGAACCGTCATTGCCAACTCCGAGGATCTCGCCGAGGCGTGGCGTGCGAGGTGCATGTTGGAGGGGCGGACGTTGAGCGTCGAGCTTGGCCTGCGGCGATTGACGGGAGTCTGCCACGGAATCGATGACGAAGGCGCTTTGATCATCCAGACCGATGGCGGCATCGAACGCTGCTTTGCCGGCGTCATTTCCCAGATTTTGTAGTCCCGTGTACGATCCGCGTGGCAGCAGGTACTTTGTACGGAGCCAAAAAGTAGGTCACGCTCGCCGAGCGTGACCTGGCCGCAAATGCGGATGCGTTTGATAGGTCACTTCCGGCGGAAGTGACCTACTGGGTTTGGTCCGGCCTACCCGGGCAATCGCGTGAGCCGAGATTCGCATGACTGAGACGACACAACTCGATCTGAAGCAATTCATTCGTGACATTCCCGACTTCCCCAAGCCGGGAATCCTCTTTCGCGATATTACGCCGCTGCTGGCTTCGCCGGAGGCCTTCCGAGAAGTTATCCGCCGCATGGCCGACCACTTTCGGGACAGGCAAGTCGGCGCGATTGTCGCCGCCGAGGCGCGAGGCTTTATCTTTGCGGCTCCGCTAGCGCTCGAATTGAATGCCAGTTTTGTGCCCGTTCGGAAGCCGGGCAAGCTCCCCTTCGAAACACACGCCTTCCGTTATGAGCTGGAATACGGAACGGACACGCTCGAGATGCATATCGACGGAGTCGAGCCGGGACAGAACGTCCTGGTCGTCGACGACTTGCTGGCCACCGGCGGGACGGTCGAGGCCTGCTGCAAGTTGCTGGAACACACCGGCGTCAACGTCGTCGGCTGTGCGTTCTTAATCGCGCTCGACGCGCTCGGCGGCGAAGCCCGCATCGCGCCGCACGAAGCGTTTAGCTTGATTCACTACGCTTGACGCGGCCCGTATCGCCGTTCCACCTCCGCGAAGCGAAGGAGCGTTTGGCTGCGAGTCTGACTCCCAGCGGCTTGTTGCGACGATCGGTCGCATGTCAGCGGTTTTGTATCGGCTCCCGCCCCCTCCCCACCTAAAGACTAAAAGGACAGGTGCGTTCAGTGTTGTCGAACTGAGGCGGAACGATTGGGAGCCGCAAGTAACCGAGGAGTTGTCGTCATGTGCGCTTTCGGAGGGTCGCGGAAATGCCCCAGGACACGCCCTCCTGAGCAGTTTTGGCTAGAAACAAAGGCCGCCCAGAGCGTTCGCGTGTTGCTACCAGCACCGGGCGGCCTCAGTGATAATTTGCCCACTCGCGCACGTGCGCGAACGGGACCGGAGAGCGGTCTGTTCCGTCCAGCTTTTCGGTTCTACGACCATCGCCGGCGGAGCTAGGGCGAGGCGGAAGCCCAGGTTGTTGTTCCGGTTCGCAGGCGTGTTCCTGTTGCGGTACGCCGACCGGCAGTTCCTGGCGGAGTTCATCCAGCTGCCGCCCCGGTTCACCCGGTTCGAGCCATTCGACCACTCACCAGCGACCGTTCTAACACTCGCCGGCGAAAGTGCCAACTGGATACCCCGGCCGCCCGCGCAAAAGCAAACATCGAAGTCGCCCGCTGTTGTAGTTCGAGTTCGTCAATCCGGCCGTCCCGAAAATCGCGTTCCAACTGCATAAACGCTCGCCGGAAACGAACTCGGCTGCGGCGGTTGAGTATCGTGTGCGTCTCGTACATGCGGCATCCCAGGAAGTCCATCCCGTGCGACGTGCGATTCAGGATCGTCGGCTTCAACTCCAACGACAACTCACTCGACAGGTACTGTTGACAATCGTCTCGCATGTCCCGCAACTGACGGCGTGAATCCGCCCAGATGACCATGTCGTCCATGTAGCGGACGTACGCTTTGGCACGCAGCGTCTCCTTAACATAACGGTCAAACGCGCCCAGATAGAAGTTCGCGAAGTACTGTGAAGTCAAGCTGCCGATCGGAAGGCCGCGTCCGATGTCGCCGCGATAGCCGGCCACGATGCGGCGAAACAGGGTCAGCAGCCAGGAGTCCTTGAACAACCGTTCCAGCCCGCCGAGAAGATGCGGATGGCAAATGCTGTCAAAGTATTTGCGAACGTCCAACTTCAAATAGAACGGATGCGAGCCGGCACTTCGCGGTAATCGACTTGCGACCTTTTGCCCCGGACTGTCGGAGCGGTTTTCGTGCTGGAAGCGTGATAGTCCACGCAGAACGACCAGAACGAGTCGGCACCCCGATCGACCCAATGTTGCTCGACCGACAGGACCTTGTGCGACTGGAGAAACGAATTCAATTCATCTTGGGACGCCGCGGGATCGCGAATCGGCACGGTAAAGATTCGGAATGCCATCGACTACGCCTTTCTTAGGTTGGGAAATGTGGTGTGTAACTTTGTTCACTATCGCGGGAGCGCCTGTACACTGTCGCCGGCTACGCTATCCGCTCCGGCCTCTCCGGTCGCGACTCCGCTCCGCTGCGTGCGCGACCTACGGGCCTCCGCTCCTAGCTTCGCCTCCCTCCGGGGCTTGGCTGGACGGAACTAGGGCGAGGCGGAAGCCCAGGTAGTTGTACCGGTCCGCAGGCGTGTTCCAGTCGCGGTACGCCGACCGGCAGCTCCCGGCGGAGAACAACCAGCAGCCGCCCCGGTTCACCCGGTCCGAGCCACTTTGAGGCCCGGTTGGATCTTCCGTTGGCGACTTCGCATAATAACCTTCGTCAAACCAGTCTGCACACCACTCCCACACGTTTCCGTGCATGTCATAGAGGCCCCAAGGATTCGGCTTCTTCGCGCCAACCGGCTGCGTTTGTCCACCGCTATTCTTCTCAAACCAGCCGTGTTCTTCGAGCAGCTTTTCGTCCTTACCGAAACTGTATTCGGTCGTCGTGCCGGCGCGGCAGGCGTACTCCCATTCCGCTTCCGTCGGCAATCGCCCGCCCGCCCACTGGCAAAACGCCGCTGCCTCTTCCCAGCTGACGCCCACAACCGGTTGTTCCCCTTGGTTGAAACGGCGATCGTCCCAGTATTCCGGCTTCTTCACCGACTTGCCGCTGGACTTGAGAAATCGATCGTACTCGGCGTTCGTCACAGGATACTTGCCCAGCCAAACGCCTCGCGTGATCTTGACTGTATGAATCGGTTTCTCCCAGTCCAGGCCGTGGTTCGATCCCATCTGGAATTCGCCGGGTGGAATCCACACGAACGTGATGCCGGTTGACTGATCGACGAAGACATCGCCCTCTTGTGGTTCCACCGCTAATTCGACGCCCTGACCGGCCAGGATTTCTCGCGCGAAGCCACGTGTTGCCTGGTCCTTCGACTCGGCCAGACGGCGGCTGATTGCTTCGAGTTCGGGGACTTGTTCCGCGCGGTCACGCAACAACCGCAACACGGCGGCCACACGACTGCTTGCGCGCGATTTATTGAGCACGTCGACGAACGGGCCGGGAACAAAATACAAGGCTTCTTGCAGACATCGCTCGGCCAGATCCGGGTGGTTTTCCGCGATACCGGAGGCGAGCATCTCGCGAAAGAACGCTTCGCAAAAGGGGCGTGAACGGCGCAGCGACAGCAAGGCCACTTCGCGCCACCAGCTTTCCGCCGCCACGGACGCTAGTTCCTTGGCCAGCCCTTCACGGGCCGCGTGTTCGGCGGCCAGGTACTCCTGAAAGCTCAAGTGCAGAAAGCCGCAGCGGCCTTCCCCTTCGCCCGTCATCGCCAGGATGCCCGCCTCGTCGCGCATCCGCTGCAAGAACTCTTCGCCGCTCGTCCCCAGCCGGGAACTGGGCGATACCTGCGCCAGGTGCTTGGCTGCTTGTTCGGCCAGTTCCGCCAACGGTGCCGAGGTTCGGTCCTGCTGCCCGTGCATCCACCAGGCGACACCGGCCAACACGGCTTGAGCAGCCTCGGCGTCGTAGGCTTTCGCACTGGTTCCTCCTTCCGCGACATACAGATCCCGCCGCCAATACTCCAGCAACACGCGGACGCAGTGGGCGTACAACTCGGCGCGTCCCGTGGGCAACTTGCGTTCTTCGTGAAAGACGATGCAGAGGATGGTCAACAGCAACGGATTCGTACACAGTTCGCGGATGTGCCCCGACTGGTATTCGTCTTGAGCCAAGATGCGCAGCAACGCGCCGCTATCGTCCAGCGCCCGCGCCTTAGCCCTTTCGCCCGGACCAAGCAGCTTCGCGTAGGCTGCGGCAAACCATTCGCGGACGAACTGCTGGACCTGCTGGTCGGTTAAGGGACGGACGTGGAATTCGACGAACTTGGGGCCGAGTGGTACGCCGGCTCGAAAGTAACCTTGAAAGCGGCAAGTGACCAGGAACCGGTCTTGCGGACGTTGCCCGATGGCCCGCTGTACCCACCTGGATACTTGCTGGCGGGCCTGCGGATCGATGACTTCATCGAGGCCATCCAGAATCCACAGCAGTCCCGGTTGCCAGTTCCAGAGATCGTTGCCCGGCGAGTCGAGACCGTCCGGCGCGTTTTCGTGGTAGGTTTCCGCCAACAGGAACGCTTTGAGTCCTCCCCGCTTCATCGCCAGCATTGCCGAACTGAGATTGCGGAAGCGCAGCAGCACGGGAACGATGCCGGCGGGCAAGCCCAGATCCTGCGGCAAACTCTGCCGGCTGGACAAACGCCAGGCGAGTTGTCGTGCGCCGGTCGTCTTGCCCGAACCAGGTTCGCCCAACAGGATCACCCCGTGCTGTCCGAACTGACTTGCCTCGCGAAACACTTCGGCCAATTCAACGTCCTTCTCGAATTCGGCATGTCCCTCCTTGAAACGCTCGGTTTCGCGCTGCTCCAGCGAACGGGCCAGCGTCGTGCGCAGGGGAATGAATGCCTCGTCGATCGGTAATTCCACTTGCAGACTGCGGCCCATGCCCAACAGCGTCAGATGCGAGGTTTCGTCCGCCAGGCAAGTCAGGTAGTTCCCGATACTGGCTGGCAGCGACGCGGACAGCGCCCGCGACACTTGCTGATCGGCCGCCGCCTGATCCTCGTCCGGGGCTGGCGGTTTCAGCATCGCCAGAAACTCTGGCAGATCGTCGTACGAATCGCCGTAGACGATGGGGAACAACCGGCCCCGCGGCTCAAAGGCATCCTGCCTCCTGACCAGCCGGTAATGTCGATGCTCGACGCCGGCCGCTGTCTCGACGGCTTCCAGCCAGCTGAGGAAGTTGGCAAAGTTCGGGTCGCTCATTCCCTCCTCGCCGCAACCGACAAACAGCAGACTGTTGGTCATCGCCAGAGCTTGCATGACGGCTTGTGTATGCACGCTGTGTTTGACGGCTTCGTAAGAACGGATGCCGAGCACCACGGACTCGGGCTGATCCCAATGCCCATGCAGGTGCAGCACGCGGCGATCGTCCCCCCGCACGAAGCGAGCGACGTGGCGGGCTTCTTTCCAAGTGATGTATTTGAGCGACGTGGCTTTCTCGATCAAGTCATCGTAGTTGGTGGTCAGTAGCGGGAGATCAAGCGCGGCCAGAGCGTGGATGACTGCGTGGTTCTCCGGTTCGAGTGGCTCGAATGTCACACGCAGCCAGCGGGCCAGTTCGCCACCGCCGTTTTCGCTCAACCTGTTGTGAACCAGTTCGGCAGCCGCGAGCAGCATGTCTGGAAAGGAGGTGAGCTGGATTTGACTCGCGACGGCCTGATACCATTGCTCGGGTGCCCCGATCGCACGGCATTGCCGAATCCCTGACTCGATCAACCCGCGCCAGCTCAGCGATTTATCATTGGTGGCCAGAGAAACACCGGAGCCCACGAACAAAACGAGCTGTCGCCGCTCGATCATTTCGCACAGGTCCGCCACCAGTGGATTCGTAGACGTTTGTGACGCCTTGCGTTCGGGTCGATGAGATTTGCCAGGCTTCTTGGAAGGTCGCGTGGTTCCGGTTGGCGGATCAGACGGTGGTGGGTTCACGGCCTCCAACTCCGCGATCTTCTGCTGGGCTTCCTCGATCTGTTTGCGCAGCGTAAATTTCTGCGCCGGGTCACTGGCCGTGGCTTCCTCGCCTTGCAGGAACTCCAGCTTCTTCCGCCACTTGTCGATCACTCGCTTCGCCAGGCGTCGCTCGACCGGAGGCATCGTCGCGCTAGCCCAGTCTGGCGTGAAAATCCGCTCATACAGCCGATTGCGGACGATCAGTTCTCCCTTGCCGTTTCGCTTAACTATTCCAGACAACTTCAGGTCGTTGTGCCGTTGCGTCGCTAGGTCCGGTTCTGCTTTGCCGCGCCGAATGCTCCGATAGAGATTCAGCGTCGAGGTCGGATCATCGGCACGATCTGTCAGGTACTCGGTAATCCTCTGAAAGTGGGCTTTGTCGTCTTCCGGGATCGCGTCGTGGCCCACGAACTCGCGCTCGACCCAGTTATCGATTGCCGCAGCAGCCCGCGTGGCGTCGAGATCGGTTTCTGCGGCGAATCGGTTACACAGAATTGCGGTCAGGTAGGGTTGCCCATCAGTCCACCTGAGCACGCCCTGGACGATCGCATCACCCAGACCTGCGTCGTCGCGGTTGACCGCGTTGCGCAGTGCGGACATGTCATCCCGCTGGGCATTGAAATCTCGCAACTCGATCGTGCGACCGACATTGTAAGGTGTGGTCCTTGTATCCTTAATGAGTTCGTGTGGACTGGCCACGCCGACCAGACAGAACGTGATCGACGCGAACTCCGGAGTTTTGCCTCGTTGATTGTACATGGAACGGATCGCCGCAAAGAAATCGTCGGTATACGGCAGCTTCAGCGTTTGATCGATCTCGTCGACGACAATGACGATGGGCTGGTTGACGTGCGGGGCAACGGCGTCACGGAAGAACGCCTGCAGCCGCTGATTTGAAGTTGTCTCGTCAGAGTCCGACCACCATTGTTTGACATCGACCTGCACTCGCAGCGCCCGAACGATGTCGCGCAGCAGCCCCTGATACCAGTCATCGAGCGATTCCGGCGTGCCCATGTCCTGCAAATCGACCTGAGCGACTAGCACGCCCTCGCGGTCAAGCTGGTCCGCAACATGAGCCATGAGACTCGATTTTCCCATCTGTCGGCAGCTGAGGATGTTGCAGTATTCCCTGTCCAGCAGCAGTTTGAGGACCTGAGCGTCCTCTGGTCTCTCGATGTAGACATGGCGACCAGGCACCAGCGTTCCGCCGGCCTGTAACAAATGCGTGATCGACTCCCGCTCCGGCATCACGGATTTCCCCAGAAGCGCGCGTAGAGTGCAGTCGAGGCTACCGGACGACCGTCTTCCATGCGAACAAGGCCGGCCGCCTGAAGCCGATATCGCGCATTATCATCAGGCAACTGATTGAAGCGTACGATGCGCTGCATTCCCTCGATCAGTTCCGGGCGTTCCTGCATTCTTGACAACAACGTTTGAAGATGGTCGGAGAACGGACTGTGCTGGTCTGTCGCGTGCAACTGCAGATGCAACAATCCCGGGGAATTCGCGCGACTCAGTTCGTAGAACGCGAGTTGCGTCAGATATGGATGACCGCCCAGGAACTCGTTCACGTCGTTCACGTCTGCGTCGGACAGCAGCATGCCATACCGCTCGTTGAGCGCCTGGCACTCGCCTATCTGAAACCACGGGAGACGGATCGGCGGACTCACATTAAACGGCGATTGGTATTGATCGACCATCAGCAAGTGAGGTTCTGTCGAAATCGCGAGCAGCAGGCCCACGTCCTTCCACATGGAACCAACTTTACCGCGGGCGTTGTGCCAGCCACGAATCATGCCAAAGAAGTCGCTACGGTACGGCGCTTCGAAGACCCGGTCCACTTCGTCCATGACCAGCGTAATCGGTGCGTCAATCACCTTGAGGACATGGTCTTCGAGGAACCAGGTCATCTCGTTGGGACTGCTGATGTCCCCGACATCAGCAGTCATCCTGAATTCTCGCAAGAACGCCCTCGCTAATTCGCGAAGCAGGTCGGCGAGGGTGTCGAATCGCGATTTGTCAATCAGCGACAGGTCAACGGAAGCAAAGTGCCGGCTGTGCCGACTGCACTGATCCAGACAGCGGTTCAACAGGCTGCTCTTTCCCGACTGTCGGCTGCCAAGCAGGACCGTGGTTTCCCCCGTGCGTGCGACTCGGGCGAGTGCCTCCGCATCAATCGACCGTTCGAGATACAGCGGGTCGTCCGGCCGCATGGCGCCGCCGGGCGTATGAATTGAGTTCAGGTCGATGACGGCCGGGGCCGGTGCGCGTTTCCCGGCCGCGGCGGCCTTTTTCGGTCGTTGGGCCTGCACGCCGTCGGCCATCCCAGTGATCTCTTGGAGCAAGCCTTCCGAATCGGCGTCCGATTCCCAGTTGCGCCACTGGTATGAACGCAAATACGCGCCCAACACATAACCCAACTCGCCCCTGGAATATCTGACACGGACCGGTGCGAGGCGGGGCCGGCCTGTCCTGTGCTGATAGGTGCGAGCTATCAGCACCTCTTCATGGACCATGTCGCTCTGCACGGATGTCTCTGAGAGCAGGACAACGAATACGTCAGACTCCTCGATCGTGCGAGGAATTTCGTCCTTCCAGTTCTCCCCCAGCTGCATCCGTTCATCCAGAAACGCCGTGTGCCCGGCGGCCGTCAGCTGATCAGTCAACCAGCCGGCCAGCTTATGATCGTCGGGATTGCCATGTGCGTAGGAGATAAAGAATCGTGCCGACTGCGGCGAACTGCCCGCAGCCTTGTTTCTTGCTTTTGTCTTTCGAGAAGACCGCTTCGGCGAATTGGATTTCTTGGCTGTCGGCGGTTCCACATCGTGTCGCTGCTGATCGGGCTGGACCAGTACGATGCCGGTCGGATCGACGCCGGCGCGGGCGACGAGTTCCGGCGTCGATTCTTCGGGGATGTCGTCGAGCATCAAGGCCGACCGACCGAGATCAAACGCCGTCTGGATCGAACGGCCGAAGCCAACTGCGCGATAAAAGGCTGCCGCGAACTTGATGGCGGCCTCGTCTCCCACGGCGCGGTTCATGCCGACCGCGCAGTCGATCACTTGCGTGATCGCTTCGGCCTGCGGCCGCGAGAAGCAGGCGTTCAGGACGACCAAACGCAGGTTGTCTTTCAACACGCTCAGCAGGTGGACGAGCGCCTCTTTCGAGACCGGCTTGGGGTTGCCCTGGCTGTCGAGCAGTACCAGTTCCTCGGACTCGGTGCCGTGCCCGCTGAAGTGCAGGACGTGCGGACGGTGTTCCAGCAGGGCTTGCTGCAAGTCGTCGGGACGCACGGCCCATCGCGAGATGACTTCGAGCGAGTCCCGATAATCGGCCGCACGGATCTTCGTCGTGATCTCGCGAATCTCCTCGTCCAGGCTTAACGGCGAGACCTTGGGACTCGCGGCGAGAAAGAGCACGCAGATCTTTTCCATGTGAGCTGCCTACACGCGAATTGGGCCTGGGCGGTCCGACCGGACCTACGCGGAGAGCCTAACACCTGCTGCTGCGAAAATAAACGGGGCGTCATTCCTTGGATTGATGGTCGCCTAGCGTTTTACACCGTCGACAACCTCTGTCGACCCCGCCGGAGCGACCGCTTATGTCATGACGAGCGAGGCTTCTGTTGCCTGATTCATGGTGCGAGCTGACGTCGCTTGCCCTCGGTTTTCGGCAGCGGTTGCACGCTTCGATCGGCAACGCCCCCTCCAGAAACATTGACTTCGTTGCGTGCTCCTAACTAACCGTCCGGGTGCAGAAAGCTGCATGGTGCTAACTGACACAGGACAAAACGTCCTGAGTCACGAACGCACGCTGCCGAGATGGCCGAGGTGATTGCGTCATGAGCGCAAGCGACTGGGGTTCGAGACTCGGTCGCTGCCACGTCGCTGCTACAAACACCGGAGATGTTTTCAAACGCTGTGGATGAAGAGTATTGGGCAGCGGCGTTCTCTTGTTTGATGCCGTCGATGGGTTTGGATACTTGAATGATTTCTGAGAGGAACTGGCGGACGTTGACCGAATCGTTGCTCCTGCCGGGCGTCCTATCGGAAATCCTGCGACCAATTCGCGGTATTGATGCCGCTGCGAATCCGCCATTCGCGCAGCACGCTCAGCAGTTCCTGCTTCATTGTGGCGGCGTTGGGATCGGACCAGAGGTTGTTGACTTCGTCTGCGTCGTGAAGCAAATCGAATAGTTGGCCGTACGGTTCATCCAGGAAGTGGACCAGCTTCCAGGCTTTGTTGCGGACCATCGTCATGAACTCGCAGCCGGTCAGAATCCCATCCTTGATCTGTTCGGCAAAGACAAAGTTGCGTCCGTTCCAATCGGCTCCTTCCAAGGCGTCGAGCATCGAGACGGCTTCGAGTGTCGGCGGTACTTTGATGCCCGCCAGTTCCAGAATCGTCGGCCCAAGATCCATCTGCTGGCACAACGAGTCGACCTTGCGCGCCGGGAATCGGCCTGGTGCCCAAACGGTCAGCGGAATGCGCGTGATCAGATCGTACATCGTCCACTTTTGGCTGTGTCCGTGATCCGTCAGGCAGTCGCCGTGATCGGACGTGAAGATGATGATCGAATTGTCGAGGTAGCCGTTCCGCTCGAGAGCTTCCAAGATCTGCCCGACCTTCTCGTCGATCATCGTCACGTTGGCGAGATAGTACGCCCGCTGCAAGTGCCGCTGTTCGTGCGTCGGATTCAAATCAAGGACGACCGAATCGTGATCGATCTCGTTATTGTGCTCGCGCAACTCCTTGAAGGCGGGCGGCTGGTGATCGAGTTCTTCTTGCGTTACTTCGAGCAGCGGCAGGTCTTTCTTCAGATATGGCTCGGCGTAACGCGGCACCGGGTCGTACGGCGGATGCGGGCCGGGGAAGCCGATTTGCAGGAACAGCGGCTGGGTATTCGGATAGCTGTCGATCCACCAGACGGCCATGTCACCGACGAAGTTGTCGGGATGTGTGTCCTCGGGCAGTTCCCATTCAAAGGCCCCCAGCCGCGTGCGATAGTCGGCTCGCTGACGGTATAGCTCGCGCTGCTGTTTGATCAGGCCGCGGAAGCGAAGCGCCTTGTCCCATTCGTCGAAGTAGTAGCGGCCTTCGAGATAACGGTCCTTGTTCTCGACCACATAGCGCTCGTCGAAGCCAAGTTCCGTTTCGAACGGCCAAGTGTGCATCTTGCCGACGTTCGTGCAGTGATATCCGGCATCGTTCAGCAACTCGATCCACGAGCGACGCCAGCGATCGGCGTTCTTGAGAATGCCGGTCGTGTGTGGATAGTAGCCTTTGAACAAGCTGCCCCGCGCCGGAGCGCAAGACGCGGCCGTGACGTGGCAATCCGTGAACGCAACGCCTTCCGTGACCAAGCGGTCCAGGTTCGGCGTGTCCATGTAGTCAAAGCCGAGCGCGCGGATCGTGTCGTAGCGTTGTTGATCGGTGATGATAAAGATGATATTGGGGCGTGTGTCTGTCACGCAGCGCGCTCCGATTGATTCGCGTATCGGCACTTCACGGACAGCAACCCAGCCTAGCCAATTGCGTCCGCGACACAATGGGCAGCTGGTTCCCAGGCTCCCGCCTGGGAACGAGTAGCGTGGTTACGGGCTGACGGACTTCCCGTCGGCTCGCTCGCCTAGCCAGCGAAACGTGTTGTAATCGATCGTCTCGGCCAGGAAATGTACCGATCCGTCACATGCGACAAAGTTAATACCGCCAGGATGCAGGCTGGAAAAGTTGACGATGTGATTCGTGCTGTTGGGCGTGTGATGCATCGCCATCATGGTGCCCATCGCCGGTTGTCCAACGTGCCCCAAGACGAGTGATCCGGCAGCCTCCGTCATCGCCATCATGCCCGCCGGACGCATCGCGCCAGGAATCGCCGCGTACCAAGTCGAGTGAGCGTCGACGATCGAACCGCCCGCCATGAAGCGATGCCGCTGTGTCCGCTCGCCAATCATGATCGTATTCGAAGTACCATCGAGGATGTCCGCCAATCGAACCTGGCTGTTGCGGTAAAAGATCCCCGGCCCCATCGGTTTGCCGGGTGTCATCGTGACACTGCCGTAACCCATGATGCCCACGTAGTTCGCCGTCGCGATCTCGTAAGTCGTGCCGCCACTCGTGACTTCGAAAGTGTCGGTTCCCGAATCGGTCGGACAGCGAAATCCCGGGAGCTGTTCTTCGCCATGATGAACATTGTGCGTATCTCGGCAGTCTTCGCTGAACTCAAAGTGATCGTGGAGCGAGCTTTGTTCGATGAACGGCAACAACAACGCTCCCCAAGCGAATCCGTGTCCCGTCTCGGCCGAGGCGGGATCGGTTTCAGTCACGCCATTGGCAAGATAACCAGGCGGGAAGACTTTGTACGTGTCGTGATAGTGGTGCAGCGAAAGGCCTATTTGTTTGAGGTTGTTCGTGCAGCTCATACGCCGCGCCGCCTCACGAGCGGCCTGCACCGCGGGCAGCAACAAAGCCACCAGAATCCCGATAATGGCGATGACCACGAGCAGTTCAATTAATGTAAAACCATGACGTCGATTCATGACAGTTCTCCTTCGATGTAACGAGGCAGGATCGCTTGTCGCAAGAACGCGATTCATCAAACGTATCGGCGCGCACTGGGAAGCGATTGGTACGTGGTGAGACTCGGCGAAGGCGATCCCCACCGAGTTGAGTCCGCGAAATGCCGGCATGTCAGCATGTCGGCGGCCGACGCGAAAAACAACGACAGCGGTGTCGCTACACCACGATGCGGGGAGGCGGAATCGGAGGAGAAGGGAAAGGAGATTCGAAGGATTCGTCAAGCGTTTGAAGCCATCGGCCCGCCGCACCGTCAAAGCTCCAATTGTCCGGCAGCGGCTCGCAGATCGCGGAGCCGAACACTGCGATGTACTTCGACAATCCGCGACATCGATTCAAGTCGCTGATCAGCACCACGCGGGCCAGTGCCTCGCGCTCGCGGGCAACTGCGCACGCATCGGCATCGTCAGCTTGTTCGCTCTCGTGACGGCAACATAACTTCGGCTCCTTCACCAGCGGACGATCCGGGGACGTTGCTAGCAGCTCGATGAGAAACGCTGGCGGTGTCACGTCGTTGACTTTCGCCCAGGCAAGCCGCTGGGCAACCGAGGTACAGCAACAACTTTGCCAGCACTGGGCGGCCGACGAACAGCCACACCTCCCGCCCTGACACGGAAAGGCCTGCGATGACGCTTGCTTCGGCTCCGGTAGCACCACGATTCCGAGCGACGAAATCAGCACTCCGGCGAACGCCAGAATACTGGCGGCACCGCGAAAGATCCGGCTCGTGAAGCGTATCTTGCGTGCGAACATGGCTCCGATCACGGTATTCCAGTCAAAGCGTGTTGCCAAACGGGCGTGAACCAATCTCGTGAACCAATCTCGCGCCGCCGGCGTAACGACAGGAGATATCCAGGAAGGAAAGAGGATGCTAGTGGCAAGCGGGCAGGCGGCAAATTGCTGAGGAAAGGTGCCCGCTAGACAGGAAATTTCTGGCCTTTACGCGACCACCCTTTCTCGGCACAATACCGCCCCACTAACAGATTTGGGGGAGTCTCGCCGGATGAGGCTCACGGTTCACGGACGAATTCGTTTACAGCAAGGAGTGCTGAACGTGAGAAATTCTCTTCTCTTCGCTACTGCGGTAGCGGCTATCTTGATTGGTGCGGGCATCTTGATCGACTCGGGTGCCAACGCGCAAGGACAAGCCGGGGCTCCCCGCGCGGGTGGCACCAATGTCGCGGTCATTGATGTCGGCTACATCTTCAAAAACGCAGCCCGCTTCAAGCAGTCGATGGACGATATCAAAAACGACGACGAAAAGTTCAAGCAAGAAATCCTCGCCAAGCAGGAGGCCATGCAAGCCGGCGTGCAGAATTTGCAGAAGATCCCGAAAGGCTCGCCCGAGTACCAGATCCTCGAAGAACAACTCGCTGGGGATCAGACGAAGCTTCGCTTGGACATGGCTCGCAAACAGAAGGATCGAATTGAACAAGAAGCGAAGGTCTACTTCAACGCCTATCGGGAGCTGGAGGATCACATCAACCGATTCGCCACAACGTACGGGATCGATATCGTGCTTCGATTCAACGCGGAAGATATGGACCCCTCGCAGCCGGAATCGGTCTTGAACGGCATCAATCGATTTGTGGTCTATCAACGAGACCTGGACATTACGGTCCCCATTCTCGATCAGATGAACCGCAATACGCCGCCGCGAACGAGCGCGGGCACCAACCGTCCGCCGTTCCAGCCGCCTCGTTAGCGAGGGGCGGTTCGCTGAGTTCGGCGATTCCTTTCATCTTGATGATCAGCAGTTGAATGCTTCCTCTTCGTTCGCAACACACGATTGCCAAGCCGGTCGAAGTGACTGGCTTTGGGTACTGGAGTGGTCAAGACATTCGAGTCGAGTTCCGTCCCGCGGATGTCGGGACGGGACTCGTCTTCGTCAGGCGAGACCTTGCCTCGTTACCACGGATTCCGGCCTTGGTCGCGAATCGAATTGAAACGCCCCTTCGGACAACGCTTGTATCGAATGGCAATTCGGTCGAGATGGTCGAGCATGTGTTGGCTGCCTGCGCCGGACTGGAACTTGACAATTGCGAGATCTGGGTCGATCAATCTGAAATGCCAGGTTGTGATGGTTCAGCCCAGGCGTTTGTTGACGCCCTGACGAAAGCTGGAATCGTCGAGCAGGACGCGCTTCGCGAGCGGCTTGTCGTGATGGACGTGACGCGAGTTGGCGACGACGAGAGTTGGGTCGAAATTCGTCCGTGGCCTCGTGGCGGATTCAAGGTGAAGTATCGCCTCGATTACGGTTCCGAGAACGCTATCGGACGTCAAACTATTGAGTTGGCGGTCACACCGGAAACGTTTTGCCGCGAACTTGCAGGGGCACGAACATTTCTACTCGAATCAGAGGCCGAGTGGCTTCGCAGCCGCGGTCTCGGGACGCGAGTAACGGTACAAGATTTGGTGGTCTTTGGTGACGAAGGCCCGATTGGTAACGAACTGCGATTCGAAGACGAATGCGTTCGACACAAAACACTCGACTTGGTCGGTGATTTCGCGCTTGCTGGATGTGAAATTGTCGGCCAAGTGATTGCTCATCGGAGTGGCCATCGGCTGAACGCAGAGCTTGTTCGCGTGTTGCTGGCGGAAGGTGAAGTGGTCGGTGAGCAGCGACGGACGGCGTGACACGGAAGTCACGTCGCGACTGATAACAATTGAGATGGACCTCGCCATGGCAGTCGCTTCCACAGCGTTTGTGGACCCTCGCGCCGAGATCGATCGCGATGTCGAGATCGGTCCGTTCTGCGTCGTTGGTCCAGAAGTCCGAATCGGGCGCGGTACGCGGCTCGAAAATGGCGTGACCTTGATGGGCCGCGTGACGCTCGGCGAGTACAACCATATTTACCCTGGGACCGTGATCGGGGCACCTCCTCAAGACCTCTCCTATCAAGGCGAGGATACGGCAGTCACCATTGGCGACCACAACGTGATCCGCGAGTCGGTCACGATCAACCGCGCGACCACGAAGGAAGAGGGAGTGACGTCGATTGGCGATCACTGTTATCTCATGGCCTGCAGTCATGTCGCTCACGATTGCCGCCTGTCGGATCGTATTGTCATGGCGAACGCGACGCTGCTGGGCGGTCACGTTCACGTGCATGATGACGCGACCTTGTCGGGCGGGGCAGCAGTGCATCACTTTACAACGATCGGAAGCTTCAGCTTTGTCAGCGGTTTGAGCCGCGTGCTGCATGACGTTCCGCCGTTTATATTGGTCGAGGGCCAGCCGACTCGGCCTCGATGCGTCAATGTCGTGGCGCTCAAACGCAACGACTTTCCGGCGGATACCATTCGTGCTCTGGCGGAAGCTTACAAGCTCATCTATCGATCCAAAGTTGGTCTCGATCACGCACGCGAAATCCTTCGCAACAACGGTTATCTCGTGCCGGCAGTGAATCATCTGCTTGGCTTTGTTCAAAATCAACACGAAGGTCGGCACGGACGTGGCCGCGAACGCAGGAGGGCCGCGTGAGACGTTGGCGAATTGCCGTAGTTGGTGCGGGCCATCTTGGACGCATTCATACGAGATTGCTAAAGCCACTCGATGATGTCGAATTGGTTGGTGTTGTCGATCCAGTTCCTGAAGCTCGTGCTCGCATCGCCGCGGAGTACGGCGTTCCCGTGTTCGAGCATCAGGAGGAGCTGCCGTCGAATCTCGATGGAGCGATCGTCGCCACGACAACCGAGCATCACCACGCCGTCGGCACGGCGCTGTTGCGGCAAGGAGTGCATCTATTCATCGAAAAGCCGATCAGCACCACCGTCGCGCAGGCGGATGAGTTGGTCGGCCTGGCGAAGAGCAATAGCCTGGTGCTGCAGATCGGACACGTCGAGCGGTTCAATCCCGCCTGGCGCGCGTTGGCGGCGCGCGTGCGGCGTCCACGCTACATTGAGGCCGTCCGGATGAGCGGTTATACCTTTCGCTCAACGGACATCGGTGTCGTGCTCGATCTGATGATTCACGACCTCGATCTGGTGCTGTCAACCGTCCGTAGCGACGTCGTCGAGATCGATGCGATTGGCTCCACGGTGTTCGGGCCCCACGAGGACATGGCGCATGCTCATCTGCGATTCGCCAACGGCTGCATCGCGAATCTCAACACCTCGCGGACGAGCTTCTATTCCCAACGGACCATGCAGATTGTCACGGATCGAGTCTATGGCAGTGTCGATTTTGCGGACTTTAGCGCCCGCATCGTCCAGCCCAGCAAGCAAGTCTTGCGGGGCGAGATCGACGTCCAGGCGATGTCGGTCGACGAGCGCGAACGCGTGAGGCACAACCTCTTTACGGACATGTTGCCGGTTTCCGACTTGGTGGTCGAAAAGCGTAACGCCATTCAGGACGAACAAGCGGACTTCTTGAACTGTCTCCGCACGGGACGTCGTCCACGAGTGTGTGGCGAGCAAGGCCGCTATTGCTTGAGCGTTGCCGAGAAGATCCTCGATCGGATTCGCGTGGCCGAAGACCTCGCCGCACGTTTTCCACGCCGGTTGCGTGTGGCAGGCCGTGCTAAGACGACAGTGCCCGCGTTGGAACAGCAACCGGCCAGTATCGAACCGCGCGAGCGACGGGCGGGGTAGCAGAGTCTGCGATGCGCTTATGCCAAGTCCCGGTCCTCGAACAGGACCAGCGCCAACAGCAGCGCGATCATGCCGTAGATCACCGTATACAGCAGCGCCCAACCAAGATAGGTGTACGGCACTGGGACACCGGCGGCCACCGCCGCCTCGATACTAAAGTGATCGAGCACCGGGAACAGCGTCGAGAGCAGCTGTGCGACGAATACGACTGCCTCGAACATCTTTCCTTCGACAGACGACTGCACCAGCAAAGGTGTGAGGTGACCGATCACATAGATCGAGAAACAAATGATAGAGTTCGCCAGCATTGGCAAACGCGTCGCGATCGCGACACTGATCGCCGCCAGAATCGCGGTCTCCATGAAATTCAGCAGTAACCCAGGCACGACACCGACCATCTCGAAATGGCACAGTTGCCAAATCGGTTGGTCGAGGCTGTTCTCCTTGGCGTCGTAAATTGGCTTATACGCCGTCACCAACATCAAGACCGTGCCCAGCAAAATGAAGATCACGGCGACCGTCAAGAAGATCCCGAGGTACTTCCCCAGGATGAACGAGCGGCGGCGCAATGGCTTGGACAGCACGGTCAGCGCGGTGCGGCCTTCGATTTCTTCCGAAACCGATGTGCTGGCAGCCCAAACCGCTTGGATGATGCAAAGGACTCTGATCAGCACCATGCCCGTGTCTTTGAGAACCTTGATGTCTTCGCCCAACGTGTTGTACGGAATCCAAATGAAGGCCAACAATGCGAATACGCCGAGAAGCATCACAATCATGAACAGCGGCTGAGCCAACTCGGACTTGAAAGTTGCCAGTGCGATCGCCGACATCTTGGGCATGGCGGCGCGATGCAAGATGTACAGCAAGAAGACCGCGATGACGGCCACGGCGGTGAGTGCGACCGAACGGACTTCCGCGTGCATCGGACGGGTAGTCAGCTTGACTGTGACGGTCGCATCCGACAGCCCGTAATTCCGGACATAAAGCGTGTCGACCTGTTCCTCTTCGAACAGCGCCTCGCCATCCATCCGATGTTTCCACTCGAAGGTATCGCCAGGGGATGCTTCAAACATCGGTGCGACGTCGACCGCTTCCGCCTGTTTCAGATCGATGGTGACGCTTTGATCGCTGGTGAGTGCGAAACCATGCAATTCCGACGCGCGAATATTAAGTTCGATTGGATACTGCGGCGGGTCTCGCGACTCGTCTTGGAGAATCTCAGCAGTCGTGGCAGGAATCGCAAACGGCACCGATCGTTCGCCGCTGTACGGCAGCCGCACGATGGAATTCAGAATCTCTTTCGGTTGCGTGGTGACTGCCACACCGACGAAAGCGAATGCCGAGAATGCAAGCGTCAGAATAAAGATCGGCCACAAAAAGCCTTCTCTCACCGCCTGTGGGATTTCCACGACAGTACGCCGCGACGTCAGCCAAACCATCCCGAGCCCACAAACTAACGCCACGGGAACAAGCAGCAGTGCCGCCATCACGGTTAATTCGGCATCGTTTCCACCTTCGAGACCGGCAAGCTTCGGCAGGGCCAGCCCCAACAGCACAAAGAACGACACGACCGACAGAATGGGGACCGCCTTGGATCTCAAGGCGGGATTCTCCGCGAGTTGGCCGATCGCGGGAATTCGCGAAATCGCAAATGCCAATCCCCACAGAACGAACAAAACAACCAAGCCAATCAAGGCCCCGATGCTGAGCAGCCAAAGTGGCGTCAGCCAGCTACTCACCCAAGTGGGAACAACGCCAAGCAACGAAAGTGAAGTCATGGAGGAATCGCTCGATGAAGGAATGGCCGGGTTCGCCGAGCGATCCGGGACTGTGATGTGTGAATCCGATCAGATCGATCGAGTTAGAAACACGATCTGTCTGCAAAAACTCTTGACGAGCATTACGCTTGCGGATGGTGGATGGTTCAATAATAAATGTGCGAACCCGACGAAGCCGCCGCAGTCGCAAGCTCGTCGGTCAGTGACGAATCGAAAAACCGGTAAACTCGCCGGAAGGAGCGAGTTCCGTAACCTTGACATCGTTTATGTATTCCCCCAACCGGTCAGCGATTTCGTTGAGGAAACGCTTCATCTCGGCCGTTTCTGATTCCACGACGAGTTGCACTCGACCGTCCGAAAGGTTTTGGACAAAACCAGTTACGTCGAAGCCACGCGCGATCTGCTGTGTCGTATAGCGAAATCCGACGCCCTGAACATGGCCGGAATAATAGACTTCTCTGCGCTGCTGACGAGTCGAGCCCATCGCCCAGGCCGCCTTCCTGTCGACACGGGATAAATAACATCCCCAATATAATTGCCCGCTATGCCGACTTCTAGACGTCGGCAAGGCGGTCCCGCGGGGAACCGCTCAACTATCTCCGGTCTTGCGGTCGCCCAGATACACGTGGATCGCATTGGCAAGGTCGCGAGCGGTGCCGCGAGAATACTCGATGTCGAACCAGAGGACGTTGCCTTGGGAGTCAAGCAAGTACGTTCGCGGGTGACGTCCCGTGGCGACTTTCGAGTAGAGACTTGCTTCAGCATCCAAGAGGACGGTGAATCCAACTTCGCGATCGGCTGGCAGCAGATCGACAATCTGTTCAGACGGATCGCCAATGTTAATGGCGACGACGCTTAAGCCGGTGTTCTCGAAGGGCAAAACCGTCTCCGCTTCAAGTCGCTGGATCTGCTCTCGACCTAGTCGGTTTGCGTTGGCCCAAAACACGATGACTGTCAGCTTCTCACCAAATAACTCTTTCAGCGAGTGCTCCTGGCCTTCTAAGTCTGATAACTGCCCAACGGGAAACGCTTCGCCCGTCTTTACCAAACAGGTGTCAGCGTCTCGTTGGGTCATCAGGACTTGAGGTTCATAGACATATTCCGGCGGCTCAGGAACAGTGAGAGCAATCTTTGGCACCTTCGGCGCGCCCGGTGCGTGAGAAGCTACGACAGGCTTCGGCTCTGTCGTAGCAGGCTTCTCCTTGACCGTTAACGGCAGACCCGAGTCAACATTCTCAGGCTCTGCGACTTTCGCGATCGGCGCGGCAAGTGCTTCGTTGTGTGGCTCCACTGCCGTTGGAGTGCGGGGAAGAGCTGGTGCCGCTTGCCGTGGCGTATTATCGCAACCGGCGATCACAGTCACGACCACGAAACACGCGGACCATTTCCAAATCAAACTGACACCACTCCGTTGAATCATCGCAGTTGTTCCTTGCGTGGGGGTGCAAGAGCAGTCGCCAGCCAGCTTCTGCAAAAAGCAGAACTCTCAACTGTTCAATAGTCTCGCGTTCCCGCTGGCAATCGTCAACGGTCTTGGAGCTTACCCAATCTTACTTTTCGCTGAGTGGAACGACGCGGATATTCAATTCGTCCAGTTGCTTTCGATCGACTTCACCGGGAGCTTCGGTCATCAAATCGGTTGCGCGCTGTGTCTTGGGGAAAGCAATGCAGTCGCGGATGCTTTCCAAGCCGCCAAACAGCATCACAACGCGATCGATTCCCAACGCGATACCCGCATGAGGCGGAGCGCCATATTGAAGCGCGTCGAGCAGGAATCCGAACCTTTCTTTTGACGTTTGCTCGTCGATACCGAGCAGCTTGAAGACAACTTGCTGCGTCGCGGAATCGTGAATTCGAACCGTTCCGCCGCCGGCTTCCGAGCCGTTGATCACCAAGTCGTAGGCCTTCGCACGACATTTCTTAGGCTCGGTTTCAAGCATGGCAAGGTCTTGGTCCCGCGGAGCGGTAAACGGATGATGCATGGCGACCCACCGATCTTCCTCGTCGTCATGCTCGAACATCGGGAACTCGACGACCCACGAGAAGTGCATGTGCTTTGGATCATAGAGTTTCAACTCAGCTCCCAGACGCTTGCGGAGTCCATACAGCGCTTTGCACGACACCTCCCATGAATCGGCGATAAAGAGCATCAAGTCGCCAGATTCGGCCGCCATGCGTTCGGCGAACTTTTTCAACAACGCTGCGTCAAAGTTCTTCGAAATTGGCGACCATAGCGAGCCGTCTTCTTCCATGCGGAACCAAGCCAGTCCCTTGGCGCCGAAGTCGTGCTTCACGTAATCGGTCAGTTCGTCGATCTGACGTCGTGAATACTTGGGAGCGGCGCCCTTCGCGTTGATGCCGCGGACGGCGCCACCGGTTGTGGCCGGCTGCTGGAAAACGCGGAATTCCGCTTCGGCCGCGAGGTCCGTGCAGTCCACGATCTCCATGCCGAATCGCAGGTCGGGAGCATCGTGTCCAAAACGCTCCATCGCTTCGTCGTAAGTCATCCGCGGCAACGGCAGCTGCAAGTCGATCCCGGTCAAGTCCTTGGCCAGGCGAAGCATCAGGCCGTCGATCATGCCGATGATGTCATCCGCATCCACGAACGACATCTCCATGTCCAGCTGCGTGAATTCGGGCTGCCGATCCGCACGCAAATCCTCGTCGCGAAAGCAACGAGCGACTTGCACATAGCGATCCAATCCCGCGACCATCAGGATTTGCTTGTAGAGTTGCGGCGATTGCGGCAACGCATAGAACGAACCGCGATGAACGCGGCTGGGGACCAGGTAATCGCGTGCTCCTTCCGGCGTGCTGCGTCCCAGGATCGGTGTCTCGACATCGATGAAGTCGTGTTCCTCGAAGTAGTCACGCATCGTTTTGATGACCCGACTACGAAGCAGCAATGTCTTCTGCATCTCGTCTCGACGGAGGTCGAGGTAGCGATGCTTCAGACGCAAGTCCTCGCCCGGTTGGTCGGACTGGCCGGGGGTGAACGGAGGCACCTTCGACTTGTTCAGGATCTCCAGCTGCGTGGCTCGCAGTTCGATATGTCCTGTCGCAAGCTTTGGATTGTCCTGATCCTTCGGACGCGGCTGGATCGAACCGGTGACTCGAATCACATCTTCCGCTCGTAGCTTCTTGGCCCGTTCAATCAGCTCGGTGCTGCTATCGGGCGGACCGCAGCAAATCTGCGTCAGGCCGTATCGATCGCGCAGGTCGATGAAGATGCCTCCGCCATGATCTCGATAGCCATCGACCCATCCGCACAAGGTCGCCTTGGTATCGACGTGGTCCAAACGCAATTCGCCGCAAGTATGAGAGCGTAACAAACGAGTCTCCTTGTCCGTCAAGAGCTTTGCTCAAGTCAATCAAAACTTCGCATTCTAGGTGGTGACGTGAGTTCTGGGAAGGTTCGCGCCGCGGCATGCGCTGGACAACAAGAAGCGATTCACTGCAACGATCGATACAGTCGGCCTCAGGAACAGGCCGCTAGCTCGCCAATTCGATGATCCGCTGCGCAAACTCGTGCGGATCGGGCTCTTCGTCCAACGGTACGAATTCACATTCGGCAAGGCTGCGGAACCACGTTTCTTGCCGGCGAGCAAACTGCCGCGTACGAGCTTGAACCAGTTCGATCGTTCTCGACAGTTCAAGACCATGGCGGAGAAACTCGATCACCTCCCGGTACCCAACCGCTTGCGCCGCCGTCCGTCCAAGGTCGCCGTACTGGTCGAGCAAGAGCTTCACTTCCTCCAGCAGTCCCGTTTGAAACATCCGTTCGACGCGAGCTTCGATCCGGCGATGCAGAAGCTGGCGCGGCCAGGACATCACGAAGGCCTTGCACTGCTCGTGTGGAATGTCGTCGAACTGCGTCTGTTCGTGGCTGAGTGGCCGCCCTGTCTGCTTGTAGACTTCTAATGCTCGGATGATCCGACGCTTGTCGTTTGGATGCAGCTTTGCCGCCGCCAGTGGATCGACTTGTTCCAGCCGTGCATGAAGCGCCTCGATTCCGACCGTTTCGAGTTCCGCTTCGATCTGATCACGGAACTCCCAATCGGCCGGCGGACCCGGATAGACGCCACGCAGCAGAGCTTTCAGATACAACGGCGTGCCACCCACAAACAGCACCTCGCGGCCGCGCGAACGGATCTCGCCAATCACTCGATGCGCGTCGCGGACATACCGTGAGAGGCTGTATTCTTCGTTCGAAGCGACAAGATCGAGCAAGTGATGCGGCACTTCGGCGCGTTGCTCGCCGGTTGGCTTCGCGGTGCCAATGTTCATCTCGCGATAGACCGACATCGAATCGAGCGACACGATCTCGGCGTTCAGCAGCTTTGCCAGTTCGATCCCGGCGCGAGTCTTGCCGCTGGCCGTGGCTCCGGTCAAATACCAGCAGCCACGCACCGCCTCGAACGTTTCGCCGGCACCTCGAGTGGAATTCATGGCCATCATCAGTCGTTTGTCATTACGGGAGTTGTGTTTTCGTTGAACCGCCAGCCGGAGGCGTGCGCTCAATGCCACTCAGTTCGCGAAGCAATCGGACGTAGTGGTGGCTTCCAGCCGCCACAAATCCCCGTGAAATCACGTGGCGGCTGGAAGCCACCACTACAAAGTGAGTGGCATTGGGCGTGCGCTTCCCGATCCCAGGCAAAAGCGCACGCCTCCGGCTGGCGGTTAAACGAGACTCTAGCATCTTAGCATTGGGCGGGAGATTACTGTCGTGTAGGCTGCGGATTTGTTGTAGCAGGTTGTCTGATGACTTTTGGACAGTTTTCTACAGGAGGCCACGGACGGCATTCGATGACAGCAACCGGTGGGATGCGGCGACGGAGAAGAATCTGCGGAACTTTTACTGCACGCTGTCCGAGAACGATGGGCGACGATTCGCGGCGATCGCGGCTTGGCAACTGGGGCCTGGCGGCATTCAATAGGTGGCACAGGACTGAAAACAACCGTCAACGTGATCCGCCGCGCGTACGAAACGCGCCAAATCGCCACTGACGAAATCTAACGCAGCCTAAAGATCGTATCCGACGATCTGTTGCCCAAATGGAACCACCGAGCCGTCCCTCAACACGCGACAATAATTGTTTGACCAATGCTAAATCGCGAAACAACGTCCGCTCGACGGGGTCGTTTTATCGAAGTACCGTGCCCGTTGTCTGACGGACATTTCCAGCGGTCCACCGAACAGCGAGTGAGTTTGTGAACACGTCCCCCGACGCAAACTTCCCCGAACTTCTCCGCCAGCGCTTAGCACAACCGCTGCCTGGCATCGGCGCATGCTCGGACTTTGAACCTGAATTGTGTTACGGCCGACATCAAGGTCCGCCAGCGCACGATGTTCGACAGGCGGCGGTCTTGTTGTTGCTATATCCCGGGGAAACGTCGTGGCATCTGCCGCTGACGGTGCGGCCGGCGGCGATGAGTTCGCACGGTGGGCAAGTCAGCTTGCCCGGTGGTCTGATCGAACCGGGCGAGACGGTCGAGCAGGCCGCACTGCGCGAGTGTTGCGAAGAATTAGGCGAAGCTGGTTCCGACGTGCAGATGCTGGGCAGCTTGTCGCCGATCTACGTGTTCGCGAGTAACTTCGTGGTGACTCCTTGCGTCGCGTGGTCGCCGACACGTCCGCGCTTCGAGCCGAACCCGCATGAAGTCGCGAACCTGCTCGAACCGTCGCTTGTCGACCTCCAGGATCCCGATTGCCGAGGGTCGCACGTGATCGATCGTCGCGGCGTCCAATTTCGTGTGCCGCATATTGTCTATGACCAGCATGAGATTTGGGGCGCGACAAGTGTGATCCTCGCCGAGTTCTTGCAGATCGTTGGCTCGCGTTAAACGGTCGCCTTGGCGGCCTTGTCGCGACAGCTATATTGAGTGCTGAGGTTTCACGGACGCTGGAAACGACAGATGCCCGCGAGGTAGTGAAATGGTTCGAGTTGGAATTCTTGGAGCAACAGGCTACACGGCGCTGGAGCTGATGAAGATCCTGCTGCGGCATCCGAGCGTCGAGATCACGACGCTCACCAGCCGCCAGGAAGGCAACCCGCACGTCTCGGCCATTCATCCGCAGCTGATGGGCCGGCTGGACGTCAGCCTCGAAGATCTCGCGCCGGAAACCGTTGCCTCGCGGACGGATTGTGTCTTCAGCTGCCTGCCGCACGCGACTTCGGCCGCGATGGTCATGAAGATGCTCGAGACGGACGTGCGAGTCATCGACTTCAGCGCCGACTATCGCTTGCGGGATGCCGACACTTACGCCGAATGGTACGGACACAAACACCCCGATCCCGATCGGCTCGGCAAGACGGTGTACGGGCTGCCCGAGTTATTCGGACGCGACATCCCCGACGCGCAATTGATCGCGAACCCGGGTTGTTACACCAGCACGTCGATCCTGGCGTTGGCACCGCTGTTGTCGGGCGGCTTCATCGAGTCGACGGGCATCATCATCGACGCCAAGAGTGGCATCTCTGGCGCGGGCCGATCGCCGAAGCTGACGACGCTGTACCCGGAATGTAACGAAAGCCTTTCGGCGTATGCCGTCGGACGTCACCGCCACACGCCCGAGATCGAACAAATTCTCAGCGTATTCAGCGGGCAGGACGTCCAGGTCATCTTTACGCCGCATCTGATCCCAATGGACCGCGGCATTCTCTGCACGATCTACGCGACGCCGACGAAAGACGCCACCGAGGATCAGCTGCTCGACGCGATGCGCGAGTTCTATGCCGACAAGCCGTTCATGCGGATCGTCGATCACCTGCCCGCGACGAAGGATGTGAGTGGCACCAATTTCTGCGACGTCACCGTGCGGCGAGTGAAGGGGCGGCTGATCGTGTTCTCTTGCACCGACAATTTGATCAAGGGAGCGTCGGGCGTGGCCGTCCAGAATTTCAATCTCATGCACGGCTTCGACGAAACGACGGCGTTGCTATAGGCTTGGCGTGAAGAGGATCAACGTAGGATGGACGCCTCGTCCGTCCTTCCTTTTAACGGGGACGGACGAGGCGTCCATCCTACACCTTCGTTAAACTGAAGCACCTTCCATCAAAACAAAAACACACAGAGTCACCTGCACGATGAGTCATCCAGTTCCGAAGGGTTTTCGATTAGCGGGCGTGTACTGCGGCATCAAGTCGAATGCCGCGAAGGAAGACCTCACGCTGATCGCGACGGATTCAGACGCCGTCGCGGCCGGCGTGTACACACAAAATCTCGTCGTTGCCGCTTCGGTCACTCAGAATCGAGCCAAGACGCCGTGCGAGAACTTTCGTGTGGTCGTCGTTAACTCGGGGAACGCCAATGCCTGTACCGGCGAACGAGGCGAACGAGACTCGCGAGAAATGGCTCGTCTTGCCGCGGCAGCCGTCGGCGGCAGCGAACCACAAGCACTCGTCATGTCGACCGGCATCATCGGGCACTTCTTGCCGATGGAGAAGGTCACGAGCGGCATCGCGGCCGCGGCGGCAAAACTCGGCCGCGACAACGCGGCGTTCGACTCCGCCGTGCGTGGCATCATGACCACGGACAAGTTCCAGAAAACAGCGAGTCGGTCCGTCGAGATCGGCGGAAAGCCCGTGCAAATCACGGCGATCGCCAAAGGGGCCGGCATGATCGGCCCGAACATGGCGACGATGCTGTGCGTGGTGATGACCGACGCCGCATTGTCCGCCACCGTCGCGCAAGAATTGTTGACGCACGCCGCCGAACGAAGCTTCAACTGCATCAGTGTCGAAGGGCATACTAGCACGAGCGACACGGCGCTGCTGCTCGCCAGCGGAGCGTCGGGCGTTGCTCCGACGAGCGCAGCTGATCGCGCGGTGCTGCAACAGACACTCGACGAAGTCTGTATTGAACTCGCCAAATTGATTCCGTCGGACGGCGAAGGCGCGACGCATCTCATCACGCTCGACGTGACCGGATGTGCCTCGCGAGCCGACGCCCACCACATCGCAAAGACCGTGGCCAATAGCCCGCTCGTCAAAACGGCGTTCACCGGAAACGATCCTAATTGGGGCCGAATCGTTTCCGCCGCGGGTTACGCGGGCGTTCCGTTCGATCCGGCGAAAGTGACCCTTACGATTAACGGCATGCTCATCTACGAGGCCGGCATGCCCGCCGCCTACGACGCCAAGCTCGTGTCGGAATCGATGCGAGATAACCGCGAGGTTCATGTCGTGCTGGCATTCAGCGAGGGCGACGCCAGTGTTCGCTTCTGGACCAGCGACTTGACGGTCGAGTATGTGAACTTCAACTCGGATTACTCGACGTAGGGCCGCAGAATCGCAGGGCGGGCTGTGCCCACCAGATCGGGATGGTGGGCACGGCCCACCCTACAAACTGCCTTGGCAGCGTCGCCGAAGTTTGGGTTCGTGATTGCCTCACCAAACCATTTGCCCGATAATAGCACTAGTCTTGCTCCATCACTTTGCCGAAAGCTTCTTTCATGTCCAAGCTGCACGCCACCCTCGCCACCTTTCTCTTACTGTGCGTGACCGCGACATCCTTCTCTCAGGAAACGCAGGCGGACGCCGAGATCCCGCCACCGCTCGAAGTTTATATGGGTCGGCGGATCGCGCAGACGATGCATTATCTGGGGGCACCGTGGTTGATTCGCGAGAATCGCGAGAATCAGGAACGCTGCTCGCTGATGCTGGCGAGTCTGGGCGTGAAACCCGGCATGACGGTGTGCGACATGGGATGCGGCAATGGATTCTATGCGCTGCAGATGGCCAAGATGGTCGGCCCGGAAGGAACCGTGCTCGGCGTCGACATTCAACCGGAGATGCTGAAGTTGCTGGGCGAGCGTGCGGCGGAGGAAGAGATCACCAACGTCAAGCCGATTCTCGGCACGCTCGCGGATCCGAAGCTGCCCGAGAGCGAAGTCGACATCATCCTCTGTGCTGACGTCTACCACGAGTTCTCGCATCCCGAGCACATGCTCGCCGCCATGCGCAAGTCGCTGGCGCCGGGCGGCGTTGTCGTCTTACTCGAATTCCGCGAAGAAGATCCGAACGTGCCCATCAAACCGCGGCACAAGATGAGCAAGGCGCAAGTCAACAGAGAGCTGACGGCGAACGGCTTCAAGCTCGTGAAGGAGTTCGACAAGCTCCCTTGGCAGCACATGATGTTCTTCGGCAAAGACGACGGGGCCGAGCCGGCGGGCGAGTAGTAAAGCGCCGCAGGTAAAGTGTGTGCCAATCAGTCACAGCGGCCCTGCATTATCAGTTGGGCTGTTCTTACCTTTCTCACATCGGATTGCTGGGCAAACTGCCTGTCTGTTACGATGGCTCCGAGACGAGGTAACGCAACTCGACGTTACGCCTTCGAAGAATATGAAATGACACCGCAATTTCAGTTCGAGAATGACTAGCTTTAGTGTGGATAACGGATGATGAGTCACTCGGGTCGCGAGTCCGGAGGTACGCGGGTGCTCTCGGAGGTTGAACTCTCCAATTCGGCGCTGTCCAAGGCTGCTGCGCGGAAAAGGAAGTCGCAGTTCGGCCAGTTTTTTACGCCGCCCGGAATTGCGAAGTTCATGGCGAATTTGTTTACGGAAAGAGCCGTAAGCAACTGCCGTCTGCTCGATGCCGGTGCCGGAATCGGTTCGCTTTCCACCGCGTTCCTGGATCGATGGTCTTCGGAGGGATTCCAATTCGATCGGGTTGAAGTCGATGCGTTTGAAGTCGACGAGTCGTTGCATTCGCAGTTGGCGGAGACGCTCGAGAAGTATTCGCAATCACTTCGCGTCGCCTCAACCATTCGGAACGATGATTTTATCCACGCTGCTGTCGATGCGATCGGTGGAAGCCTCTTTGCCGAGACATTACCAAAGTACTCACACGCGATTCTGAATCCGCCATACAAAAAAATCCGCAGCGATTCAGTTCATCGCACAACATTGCGGCGCGTGGGCATCGAGACCGTTAACTTGTATTCGGCCTTCGTCGCGTTGGCTCTTTCCTTGCTAGAGAACGGTGGGCAGCTAGTCGCGATCATTCCACGAAGCTTCTGCAACGGTCCGTACTTTCGACCGTTTCGGCGCGAGTTCCTCAGCGTGATGTCGCTTGAGCGGCAGCACGTTGTTGACTCCAGATCGGCGGCATGAGGTGCGCCCTCATGGCTCTCTTCAACGTGTGGCTGTTCGCTAAAACGAGATGCTCCAGGTTGCATAAATGCCTCGTGCCTTCGCGAATATCTCGGGAAGCGTCATCTCAAGATGCGAGCCCGATTGAATGTTTACGAAAACAAACTTGAAGCGTTGTTTCAGACTTTGAGAAACCAAAATATCGGCGGCTGTGAGACCGAAGAAATAGCCGTCGAACGCTTCATTGAAGTCCTGCTTTGTCGACTTGATCTCGTACACGGTGATCGCATCGAGCTGTGCCTCCACATCTTCCAACAGGTCGAGGTCAATCGGTCGGGTCAGCCGCAAAATGTCGAATGCTTTCCCATAGACGATCATGTTACGCTTCGCGAACGCCACCACGAGATTTCGCTTCTGCTTGGCGGTCGGCAAAATGAATCCGAGTTGCTTCTGGATCAAGATCTGCACCGCAAGGTTCGCCGTCGTGTTCCCTGACTTTTTCATTTGCCCGCTCCTTGGCGGGACTGCGTCGATCGTCCCTTCTGCTTCTGCCGTAATCGCAACATCAACTCACTGACGAAGTCCTCAAGCGAGAGTCCGATCGCGTTGCAAATCGCCATCGTCTCGACGAAATCAAGACGGCGTTCTCCTGCTTCAAACTTGCTTACGTAACTCTGAGGACGTCCGAGTCGGGTTGCGAGGTCCGTCTGTGTGAGATTGGCCCGAAGCCTCACATCCTTGATGGTCTCGCGAAAGACAGCGTATTCGGATGAAAAAGTTGATTTGCTCATGGTCGATTCATACCGCCTTGTGCGCGTTATCCAAATTTGGGATAACCACAATTAGCGGTGGTGCGGCCTTGATCGTAATGTTGCACACAAGCCCGACACGCAAGCGAGGGGAAAGCGGTAAAGTCCCTCACTTGCGAGTCGGGCTTGTGTGCCGCTGCTAGCGCTGTTGGTAACGTCACGATCAAGGCCCGGTGGTGCCAATGAATGACCTATTGACCGAATGCACGTCGAAACTCATCGAACATCTCTGCGGTGACGCAGTGGTCTTGTTCGCCAGTGCCGAATGTCCGATAGACGCATCGCCGTCAATAACGATTTGGGATGCTAACCAATTGAGGTTCCTCCTCGTTGACCTTGGCGATCACGTTGATGAGCGGTATTCAATTCGGCGAAGTTGGGCTGACGACATCTTAAGGCGTGCCAGTGTTCGGTTTATTCGCATCGCTGCCTTTCGGACTCGGCAGGAAATGGTGCAACGGTTTGAATGGCTCCCCTTCAACACAGTCGTTTGGATCGCCCGGGAACCAAATCACCACATTGAATTAGGTGGGAACCGTCTTATTGCCCCTCGATGCGCTCGATGAGAAACAGCAAGCGAACCATTCGCGACGAAGCCGTGAAGTACTTCGTCGAGTCGGGGCTTGTGATTCGCAATCCGGACAATTCGGCGTGGCCGACGAACAGCGGCAAGACCGTCTATCAAATCGAGGCGTCGGCACTTCGACTCTGCCAATCCTTCGGAAGTCGCGATTGGCCGAAAGCACTCGCGGCATACTCGCGAGCCGCACGCACACCCGGCATGAACTCGACAGAAAACGTTCCCTGGCGCGCATCCCAGTGAAGTTCCAATCGGGCGAGTCGATCTCGCTTTCGCCCGGAGGCCAGAACCCGCTCATCAAACAAGTCATCGAAGAGTTCTGTCCCCGCTTCACGCCGGGTGCGATGTTGCTTTACGTCGGCGTCGCCGAAAACAAGTTCCTGCATCTGGACACCGCATCCCTGCGGCAACTTGGCGTCACAATCGCTGCCGCCGCGAAAATGCCCGACGTTGTCGTCTTCGACTCGCGCCGCAATTGGTCCGTCCTGATCGAAGCTGTCGCCAGCGCCGGACCAGTCGATGGCAAGCGTCGCAAAGAACTCAAACTCTTTGCCGGTTCCGCCGCCGGTTTGGCATTCGTGACGGCATTCACTTCGCGAGCCACCATGCGCAACTTCGTCTCGCACATCTCCTGGGAAACCGAAGTCTGGATCGCCGAAGCTCCGGACCACTTGATCCACTTAAACGGCGAACGATTCCTCGAGCCCTATGATCTGACTTGAGCTGTTGTCGGCCCGGCGGCTCGTCACCCCTTCACAACGCCAATTGGTCGCATGCGCGCGACCTTTGTCGCCAAGTTTGCCTTGTGAACAACGTCGACAACCAGATTCACGTCCTTGTACGCATCGGGCTGTTCTTCGGCGAGGCCGCGCCAACTTTGTGCTCGCGCAATGATGCCTTTGGCGGCTAGTTCTTTATCGATGCGTCGCCCTTGCGCGTGTTTGACGGCGGCGGTGCGGCTCATGGCTCGACCGGCTCCGTGGCAGGCCGTGCCAAACGTCTGGTCCATGCTGCCGCTTTGTCCGACCAGCACCCAGCTGGCGCGTCCCATATCGCCGGGAATGATCACCGGCTGGCCGATGCCGCGATACATGGACGGGACTTCGACGTGGTTCGGCGGAAAGGCGCGAGTCGCCCCCTTGCGATGCACCCAGACCTTGCGAGTCGTCCCACCGGTGGTGTGCTCTTCGAACTTGGCGATATTGTGCGCGACGTCGTACACGAGATCCATCTGCAACTGCTGCCACGTGCGGCCAAAGACGGTCTGAAACGACTCGCGAGCCTGATGCATCAGCAGCTGGCGGTTGCACCAAGCGTAATTCGCCGCGGCGCACATCGCGCCGAGATACTCTTGTCCCTCGTCGCTGTTGATCGGCGCGCAGGCCAACTGCCGATCGGGTAGCGCGATGCCGTACTTCTCGGGCACGCCGCGGAATTTTTTCAAAGCGTCGTCGCAAACTTGATACCCCAGCCCGCGCGAGCCCGAATGGATCATGACGCAAACCATGTCCTTCGCGAGCCCCATCGCTTGTGCGGCTGCTTCGTCAAAGATCGCTTCGACAACCTGCACTTCCATGAAATGGTTGCCGGACCCGAGTGTGCCGCATTGGCTGCTGCCTCGTTCGAACGCACGATCGCTGACGTTGTCGGGAACGGCGTCGGCCAGACAGCCGCGCGCTTCCGTATGATCGAGATCTCCGTCCGTTGCCAATTCGCGATCGCGCAGAAAGGCCGCTCCTTCGCTGAGCAAGCGGCGCAGCTCTTTCTTGTTGAAGTGATACTTGCCGCCGCGCCCGACGCCGGCCGGCACATTGCGAAACAACTCGTCGACCAACGCCGTGAGATGAGGCTTGACGTCTTGATAGGAGAGATTCGAGCGAACCAGCCGCACGCCGCAGTTGATGTCATAGCCGACGCCACCCGGCGAGATGACTCCGCCCTCGTTCGGATCGGTCGCGCAGACGCCGCCAATGCAAAACCCGTAGCCCCAATGAATGTCCGGCATCGCCAGGCTGGCGTGCTGGATGCCCGGCAGGAACGCGACGTTGGCGACTTGCTCGGCAGCCTGATCGTGACGAATCTGCTCGATCAGCCGATCGTCGGCATAGATCAATCCGTCGACGCGCATGCCTTGCTTATAGCTCTTGGGAATCCGCCAGCAGCAATCGTTCACTCGCTCCAGGGGACCGTTAAACGCACCCTTTGGCATTAGATTATCCTTTATGAAACTTGATTCGCGGCGTGACTCGTTTAACGGCAAGCCGCAGGCGACCGCGTGTCTGCGCTTCGTAGAAGTCGCCTTCGGCTTGCCGTTAAACGACGTGTCAAATATCAACAATCAATTCCGCGAGCCATCCGTTGGCGACTTCCTCGACGCGCAATTCATGATACGTGATCGCTTTGACTTCGTGTTCCATGCGATGCCGGTTCAAATCCATCGGCTCGCCGCGCGCCGTCGCTCGCAAGCCATTTGGTTCCAATTCCACCTTGAACTCAGCCAGCAGCAAGCGCTCGCTCTCGAAGGTGTACAGCAACTCGTTGAGCCAATCGAACAGCAGGTAATCCACGGCGGCTCCTTCGATGCGATACGTCCTCTCCTGGAGACAGCGGACATCGTCGAGGTTCGTGACCATCATCGAGAAAAGTCCGCGACCGGCTTCTTCCAGCAGATTTTCGAGGGTTGTCGCGCGAACGCGGAGACCCAAGTCGGCGGTGTGTTCAAATGTCTCGAACATGGACCGTGATTGTTCGGTGCCAGCGGCATAGCGTCAAGTCTCGGCACTGGTCAGGGCGGGAAGGCACCGGTATAAACGAAGGCTAACGGGACGAGGATTTGCGCCAATTAGCAACCAACGGGAATCGCTCTCGAAATGGCCAAGAAGACAATTGCAGACGTTGATGTCGCTGGAAAGTCCGTGTTGATCCGCGTCGACTTCAACGTGCCGCTCGATGACCGGCAGCAGATCAGCGACGACCGGCGGATTGCAGCGGCGCTGCCTTCGATCAAGTCGGTGTTGGATCGTGGCGGGCGAGTAATTCTGATGAGCCACTTGGGGCGTCCGGCCGGCGGTGGCGATCCCGGCGATGCGATATACAGTCTGAAGCCGGCTGCCGTGCGGCTCGGCGAACTGCTGGGGCAAGAGGTCGCGTTCGCTAGCGATACGATCGGTGAAGACGCGAAGGCGAAAGCTGCCGCGCTCACCAAAGGGGGCGTGTTGGTTTTGGAAAATCTGCGATTCAGCAAGGGCGAGCAGAAAGGCGACGCACAATTCGCGGGCGTCCTCGCGGGGATGGCGGATATCTACTGCAACGACGCCTTCGGAACTTGTCATCGCAAGGACGCATCGATGGTCGCCGTCCCGCAAGCGATGGTCGGCAAGCCGAAATTAGTCGGTTTTCTTGTGGCCAGAGAGATTCAGTACTTGAGCGAGGCGATCGCCAAACCGGGCCGCCCGTTCGTCGCGATTCTTGGCGGCGCGAAGGTCTCGGACAAGATCAAAGTCATCGACAACCTGCTCGGCATCTGCGACAAGATTCTGATCGGCGGCGCGATGGCGTATACCTTCTCGC
This sequence comes from Planctomycetota bacterium, assembly GCA_027622275.1. Taxonomy (GTDB): domain Bacteria; phylum Planctomycetota; class Planctomycetia; order Pirellulales; family Pirellulaceae. The sequence goes on from JAQBZB010000002.1 coordinate 64,229, forward strand.
TGGCTCAAGGCGGCAGCGTCGGCGGCAGTCTTGTCGAACCCGACAAGGTGGAACTCGCCAAAGAGTTGTTGGCCAAGGGCGGCGGCAAGTTGATGCTGCCAGTCGATACGCACTGCGGCGATGCCTTCAGCGGCGACTGCAACAAACAAGTTGTCCCGGCCGGCAAGATCCCGGACGGATTTGAAGGACTCGACATCGGTCCCGAAACGGGCAAGATCTACGCGACCGCTGTCCGTGACGCGAAGACCGTCGTCTGGAATGGCCCGATGGGCGTTTTCGAAATGCCTCCGTTCGATGCCGGCACGAAAGCGGTCGCCGAAGCGATTGCCGAGAGCGACGCCGTCAGCATCATCGGAGGCGGCGACAGCGCCGCCGCGATCCAACAGCTCGGCTTTGCCGACAAAGTCAGCCACGTCAGCACCGGCGGCGGCGCGAGTCTGGCGATGCTGGAAGGTCAGAAGTTCGCCGCCGTAGAATTACTGGATGAAGCGTAAATCAACTCCACTAACCAAGGAGAACCAGAAATGAAGACAAAGAGCGAACTACAGCCGATCATCGACAAGATCGCGAGTGCCGACAGCCCGGTCGGAATGGATGCCGTCTATGTGCATGCCTTGATTCTCGACAAGCTCGAACAGCTCGAACGGAGGCTCATGGCGCTCGAGACATCGTGCGCACCCGTTTCCGATCAAGCAGCAGACGCGTATTGACATACTTGTAGGGTGGGCTGTGCCCACCGATCCCGATGGTGGGCACAGCCCACCCTACTCCGAACTCCAGGGTCATCACTCCCATGCCCAAGATCTTGATGCCGATTGGCGATGCAACCGAAACGCTCGACACGTTCTATCCCTACTTCCGCCTGCCCGAAGATGGTTTTGATGTTGTGGTCGCGGGGCCGGAAGCGAGATTGTATCACTCGGTGCTGCACGAGATCCCGCCGGATTCAAGCGTTCCGTGGGACATCACGCAGGAGCGGCCTTCGTACTTCATTCGCGCCACGATTGCCTTCCGCGACGTCAAGGCGGAAGACTACGCCGGGCTGTTCGTCTCGGGCGGCCGCGCCCCGGAATACCTGCGCTACAACAAGGACCTGCTGCGTGTGACGCGCGAGATCCACGAGGCAGGCAAGCCGATTGCCTGTCTTTGCCATGGGATCGAGATTCTAACGGCGGCCGGCATCATTCACGGCAAAACCGTCACGACAGTCGCGAAGTGTGCGATGGACGCCGAGCAAGGCGGAGCCACTTACGTCGACAAGGAAGTTGTTGTCGATGGAAACATCGTTACCGCACGAGTGTGGCACGACAACACGGCGCTGCTGCGTGAGTTCATTAAGAAACTGAAGGCAGCGCAGTAACAAGACCGGAACATTCCTACTGATCCAACACTTGATACAGAGGCAAGTGGCGATAGTAGACTTCCAGCATCAGCAGCCGCAGGGCCGTCGAGTAAACTCGGCCGCCGGTTTTCTCCCAGTTGTCGTTGGGATCCCACGTGCCGGCCATCGAGCCTTGTTTGACTTGCGTCTCGACCAGCGAATTCTGTAACGCCGCGTTCCACTTCTGCCACGGCTCGCCCTGCATGTGAAACATCACCTGCGTTCCATAGTACCAGTAGTAACTGGTCTCCTTGGTTGGCAGGTTTTCGGCGAGGAACTTCGATCCGGCGATCAGCCGCGGGTCATTCCGCTCGCCACCCAAATACTGCAAGCACAACAGCGCTTCGGCCGTCATGGTCACCGTGGGGCTGGCGTTCGTGTAGCCAAAGCGACCTTCATTGACGCCGGTTGCTCCAACGAATGTGAGCCATTGTTTTGCTTTGTCAAGTGTCGCTTGCGGCACGTTCAGTTCGGCCATCTGCCCACTCTTTAATGCCATCACTTGCCAGCCAAACACCGACGTGTCTCCGTCTTGACGCGGTGTATATCGCCAGCCGCCGGAAGTTGGATGCTGAGCCGCGACGATAAAGTCGATCGCCTTTTGAGCTGGATCTCGCAACGCCGGGTCGCGGGTCATGGCGTAGGCTTCGCACAGCGCGATCGTGGCGATGCCGTGGCTGTACATGTGCGTGTTGCCACCGCCGCCGACGAACAGATCGCCGTCAGGTTTTTGTATTTCGACTAGCCACTTCAGCCCCCGCGAAATCGCCTCTTGATGCTGGCCGTCCTGATGCGTGTGTCCGGCACCCAGAAACGGCAACAGGGCAAATCCGGTCGCGGCCGTGTCGGACGGACCGCCGACACCAGTGCAAGGATGCGCTTTGTGGTGCTTCTCGCAAAGTTGCGGAAAGCGATTCAGACTCCACTGACCCTCGTCGTGTTGATGCAGTTCGATCCAGTTCAAGCCGAGTTCCACCGCGGCCTCCGTGATGGAATTGCCGCCAAACGCTTCCAGCAGATCCTTCTTTGCCTCGCTTTGCCGCAGCCGCAGCATGGCTTGCAAGCCGATGTCGTCTTCGGCAAACGGTAGCCGCGCCACTCGTGCCGTGCTGCGAGCCAGACTGCTGGGCGCGTTCCCGAACTCGGGCGCGTCCTGCGAATCATCCTTGATCAACGCCGCCATCGCCAGCCGCGATGTTTCGCCCGTCCGAGGCGATCCGTTCGCCCCGATGTGGCTCTTGATGGACTCGACCAATTGGGCCTCGGATCGCGACGCCGCGACAGCGATGCTTGTTGTCGAGCTGATTGTCATCGCGGGTGAATTGGCGGCGAGTTCCTCGGTGGCAATCTGTTCTGCTTCGTCGCGGCTGGTCGCGGCACTAACGCGAGCGATGGAAGCAGCGATCTCCGCCGAGCGTGGTTCGGGGGTCGTGTCCAAAGTGGCAACTTCGATGGCATTCTGATCGACACTCAATTGACGTTCGGCAGTGGCGCTGGCCAGTCCCGCCGGCAGACCTTTCGGCATCGGCGACGCCTCTCCTGCCCGCGTTACGCTAACGGCCAGCGACTGCGAAAGGTCGACGTTCGCCTCGCCACCGGGTTCTCCCGCAGCTGGCTCGATCGTCTCGATCGGTTCTGCCGCGGATTCGAATCCTGCCGCGGCGGGTCGACGGAGCATTGCCAGGGTCGTCGGGCTATCAGCTGGATTCGCCTGCACAAATTCCAACGCCAGCGGCGATGGCTGAACCTTAGCCGCTGCGAGTGGCGTGTTGAAAGTCGTTTCCGTCGGCGCGGTCGCCGCCTGTGGAACCAACGCGCTGGGATTCTCTTGCCGGGTGATGTTGACCTGGGCCGTCGCGGTCGTGGCGACTTCGCTGGACGGGGTTGCCTGACCGTCCACCGTTTCGGTCAGCACCGCTTCGCTGGGTGAATCCGCTTGCGGGCTCGTTCGCCCGGCGCGAGCCAGCACGATCGGTTCAACGCGGCTGGCGACTTCCGCCGGTTGCGCAACGGATCGCTCCGCCGTCACGTTCTCGCTCGTCAAAGCTGGTGCCTGGGAGTTGGTCGATTCGCTGCGAGGTGGCAAAATCGGTTTGACCGTGTTTTGATTCGCCTGGCGGGCAACTTCGATCGCGGTGCTTGCGGGTTCAGCCGTCGCAGGCGGTGTGATCGGCCCGGCCACGGTTTCCGTCGGGACGGACTCCACGGGCGAATCGGACGGCGCGGGTCGATCAGCCCGCGCCAGCACGATTGGTTTGGAGGGACTGCTGACTTCCAAAGGCTGGTCGCCGGGGCGTTGGACAGGGACACTCTCGATGGAAACCGCGGGGGTATTCGCCAGCATCGTCCGTCGCGGCGGCAGTCCGGCGATTGGTGTCGATGTGTCTCGCGCCGCTTGCCGCGCGACGTCGACCGCGACGCTCGTTGGTGCCGATTGCGAATTCGACGGCTGCCCCGCGGGAACCTCGGCTGTCTCGGCCTTGGATTCCGCCATTGCCACGTCAAGAGCAGCCTTTCGCACGAGTGCCGGCGCATCGGCGACCACGGCACTCGTCGCAGGTTGCACGATGGTTCGTTCCACCGACACAGCTTCGGGCTGCAACGGCGTAACGGCGTTAGGTGGCGTCTGCATTTTCGGAGACGCCGCCAGCTCGGCAGTCGGACGAGTTCGCGTCAGGTCGACGTCGAATTTCGTCGGCTCGGGCTTGGCCGTCGCTTCCACTGGCTGCAGTTCGATCGTCTCGACCATCTCAGTCGGCTGATCGAGTTCTATATCTCGGCGTGAAAGCTGCGGCGCGTCGTCCGGCGTTTTCAGTTCTGGCTGCGTCGTCACGATCTGCTCACGTGGGACGACAAACGGCAGTTCACTGGGCACGTGTGGCGCGGGGCGTGGATTGTCGCTAGGTGCTTCGATGGGCGGCGCTTCAACGGCCTGGCGTTGCACATCGGCCGGCTCGACCGTTTCCACGTTTTGCGAATCCGCCCGATTGCCATACTCGGGTGTACTCTCCTTGGGTTGAGGGTTGTCATTAAGTTGCACGGCAACGACCAACTCCTGCACTTCCTTTTTCAGCCGATTTCGCAGATCGTCGTCTAATGCCACCACGAACAAGCTGCCCACCAGCAACAAGTGAATCAACAACGCGGAAAGGAAGAAGCCTGGGACGGTGGCTCGTTTCATGGACACCTGACGGAGATACCAAATCAGCCCCGCCAACAGTCCGCACAACAGAGCCGCCACAATCATCCACGACCAATTTCCGATGATCCCGTCCCGCAGTCCTCGCAAGTTTGAATCGTCCCACGACATGGTCTCCGTGATTTCCGTGGCGGTGCTGGCGTATAGCGAGTACTGTTCGCCGACTTGCTGTCCTGGTTGTTCAGCGTTTCGCGAAAAGTACAACCGAAAGCCCTCGTTCGATAACGCGGGTTCCATTTCGTTCGCGGCCGAATTCACACCCAATCCGAGATTCTCGACTTGGCCGAACTGTGAGTCCACGATACGAGCCCGATAGATATCGAAATTCGACGTCTCACCCGTTCGCTCTGGCCGATTGGAAGCGAAGTAGAGAAAAGCACCGTTGGATGAAACGAACGGCGTGCCTTCGCTGGCATCGCCGCGGTTCAATTCACCGAGCGGCCGTGGAACTTGCCACGCGCTGTTCGCGTCGGCGCGTTCGGCGAGATAGAGGTCGAACGTCGCCGACGTCGCCTGAGCCCGCAGTGTCGCCGGCCAATCTTTCGAGTCGGACACGCCTCCCTCGGCCGCGATCCGTTTCTGCAATTGGTCGCTGCGATTGCTGGAGTAAAACAGTCGAGTGCCATCCGGAGACACCGCGGGGTCGTACTCGTCGGCCACGCTATTGATCCGCGCGCCAAGGTTTTGAGGCTCGCCCCAACCCTCGGCCGTCCGCCGTGATACGAATAGGTCAAACCCGCCCAAACCGCCGGGCCGATCCGAGTACAGATAGAGTGTTCGGCCGTCAGGCGTCAGGATCGGACCGATGTCTTCCGAATCGCTGTTGATGGATTCAACAGGGCCGGCCTCCCGCCACATTCCATCGATCAGCAGCGAACGAAAAATGTTCGCGTCGCCACCTGCTCTTCGCAGCGTAAAGAACAGCGTCGATCCACCGTCAGCCAATTGAGGACGGATCACGCTGTCGCCCCGTACCAATTCCAATCCAACCGCGTCGATTGCTTTGGCTGGTTGCCAGACGACTTTCCGTCGAGGCGGAGCTTCGGCGGCGTTCCAATGGGCTCCGCCATCGACCGACGATACCTGGGTCAACCGTCGAGGTGCAAAGAAGTACACGCCCGCAGTGACGACCACGGTCAACGCCAACGACGGCAAGATCCATCGAGCTGCTCGTCGGGTGGTCATGTTGGTTCCTTGGCTACGCTGGTCATCCTCAGCTCGGCTTCCCCTGGATTCCCGGCTTCCCCTGAATCACCGTGCAATAGTGTTTGATATTCTCACGCTCGCAAAGACCCATCACCTGCGCGGCGTATCCGAACGAAACGCGTTCGTCGGTCCGCAATTGGACCTTTTGCGTACTTGGATTTTTCACGGCGACTTCGTGCAGGAAGTTGGCCAGCGAATCGCGACTGAGCGTTTTGCCGGCCACGACATAGTCGCCTTTCTCCGTGATGTTCACGATGACTTCCTTGGGTGGCATCGTCAGCGGCGAAGCATCCGACACTTCGGCCAATCGCGTGGCGATCTCGCGTTCCTCCTGATTGAACCGCGTGGCTACCAAGAAGAAAATCAGCAACAAGAACACGACGTCGATCACCGGCGTCAAGTTAGGACCTTCGGAATCGGATTCGGGGGTGGGTAACCGCATGATTGGACTCGTTCGTTTCTATGAAATCCGTGGGTCGGAGATCATTTAGACCGGGCCGCACCGACGAGTTCCTCGGCGTCTTCCGTGGATTCGCTCGGTTTGACCGAAGCGGCGTAAGTGGGGGCTCGTTCCATGCGTGCAAAACTGGGCACGGTGTCGAGCAGGCATTCGTCGATGTCGCGCATAAAGCGCTCGGCACGGGCGTTGAACCAAGCGGTGCAAAGCAGCGCCGGAATCGCGATCGTCAGACCGCCGGCGGTCGTCATCAGTGCCAAGTAGATACCATGCGCCAGCGACTCGGCCTTCCCCAACCCTTGTTCGCTCGCCTCGCCAAAGGCGAAGATCATGCCGACCACCGTGCCGAGCAAACCAACCAGCGGCGCGATGCTGCCGACGACGCTGAGCGGCCGATTGCGGGCTCGCATCGCAGCCATCTCGCGCATGGCGGCGTCTTCCATCGCCTTTTCCACTTCGGGCAACGTTCTTCCCGCGCGAAACACGCCTGCCTTCAGGATCTTGGCAACCGGCGAAGGTGCCGCATCGCAAAGTTGACGAAAACTCAAGGCCGTGTCCTCGCTGCGGTCGAGCAGAACACGTAACCCGTCTGCAAACCGATTTGGCAACACGCGACTTCGCCGCAAGTTTACCAACCTTTCGATGATCACCGTTGCGGCGACCATCGAGAAAATCAACAGCACGGCGTAGAACACCAGACTGAGCATGTTGCTTTGCACGATCAGCAACCCCAGCGTTTGCTTCTCTGCCGGCGCGGTACCGTCCGCTGGATCATCGACCGGCTCGGCAGCGGGTGCGGCCGCCGGATCAGCTTCCGGTGCGTCTTGGGCTTTCAGTCCCACGACGCCATACATCGTGACGATGCAGCACAACGCGATGCTCCACATTGCCAGCCTGGAAAGCCTCAATTGAGTCATCAACTTGCTCCTTCAATCGCAAGATTCCAATCGAACATGCCCGTTGCTATTTCTTCAGTTCGGCGATTAGCGTCGCCGCATCCTTGGCTTTGGCGTGATCGGCGTGTTTGTCGATCACTACTTGAAAAGCGTTGATCGCCTTTTCCTTTTCCGCCAATTCGACAAAGCAGCGCCCCGTTTCAAATTGGGCCATCGCTTGCCACGTCTTGTACGGATAACCGACGGCGACGGTTAGGAAATGTTCAATCGCCGCCGGGTATTTTTTCTCGGCAAAGTCGATTTCGCCGAGCATGAATTGGGCCTTCGCTTCCACTTCCGTGCCGCTAACTTGTCCGATCAGGATGTAGGCCGCGCGGGCCTCGGCCAGCTTGTTCTGATTCTGGAGCGCCCAACCGACGCCGTACCGCGCTTCATTCAATTGCTCGGATTTTGGGAACTGGGTGATCAGCGACGTGTAATGTGTTTGGCTGACGGGCCAGTCGCTCTGATTCGCCGCGCAAATGCCCGCTCGGAACAACGCCTGCTCCGTATACTTTTCCACTTTGTCAGCGGCGACTTGTTCGAACAACGGGCGGGCCTGCGGGAATTGGTCCTGCCGGAACAAACATTCAGCTGCTAGAAAACGGGCCGGACCGACCAGTTCACCCGTAGGATGTTTTGCGATCTGTTCAAGCAGCGTCGCCGCGGCTTGCGGGTATTGCTGCTGTCGGAATTGCATGTCGCCCAGTTTGTAGCGCAGTTTCTCTTGCAACTCGGGCGACTCAGCTTTCGCCAGTCCGGCGGCGAATGCCTTGGCCGCTTCCGCTAATGGAGCTTTCGCCGCATCGCCTTCCGCTTTGTCCGCGAGCGATTCATGATGGCGACCGACGTGGAACCAGCATTCTGGCGCGAGCGGGCTGTCCGGCAACTTGGTGGTGATCGCCCCAAACGCCGCAGCTGCTTCCGCGGCCTTATCTTGAGCCACCAGCGCGTGTGCCATTTCGTAATAGACCTTGTCCGCGTGAGCGTAGTCGGGCTTATCCGTCAGCAACGCCGTCAACGACACCGTGGCCTGCGGAAACTGCTTGAGCCCGATCTGGCACAGCGCCAAGGCGTATCGCGAGTCCAGCAGCTCGTCACCCATCGGGTTGGTCGCGAGAAACGCCGTGAAATCTTGCGCGGCCGGCGCGAATTGCTGGAGGCGTTGATTAGCCAGCCCGCGCAGATACTGGCCGCTCGGCGCGACTTCCGACTGTGCGTGCCCCGTCAGCAGCGCCGTGGTCGCGATCACCGTGTTGGGGAAATCTTGCTTGGCGAAGTAGGCGAGGCCCAAACCATACGTCGCGCGCGGAGCAAGTTCATGAGCCGCGAACTTTTGATTGAATTCCGTATAGCGGGCAATCGCTTCGTCGTGCTTCTCTTGCTGGTAGGCGATCTCGGCAATGTCGTAAATCGCCTGTGGCAAGAATGTGCTGGCCGGGTATTTCGTCAGCAGCAACTTCAACTGCGTGTCCGCGGACACCGCATCATCCTGTGCTCGAAAACTCTGTGACAACAAGATCAACGCCTCATCGCCGCGCGCCCAAGTGGGGCTGACTTGCAGGGCCGCGGTGAAGGCGGTCGTTGCCTCTTTGTGCCGCATCGCCGCAGTGTGCCCGCGACCGATCAGCAACTGTGCTTCGGCCTTCTGGTCGGGCTCCGTGAACGAAGCCATCGTGGCGACCAAGTGCGTGATCGCTTCCTCATGCTTGTTCGTCTGCAACAGCAGCCATCCGATCCGCAATTGCGAACGCGGGACGTTGACATGTTGCGGCGATTTGGCGACGAGTTCACGATAGAGCGCTTCGGCCCTGGCTTGGTCGGCCGTCTTGTCGCCGGCTTGTGCCGCCAGCAGATGTCCTTCGGCCGCGATGAACAGGACCGCGGGCCTGAGTTCGTGCATCGCGAGTTTTGCGTTGGCCAGAAATGCCTCGGCGTTGGTCCGAGCCGCAGTGAAATCTTCCTGCCCCAGCGAGGCCAACGCCGCCATATACTGCGACTGCGCTGCCAGCGGATGTTCGGGGAATTGCTTGACGAAGTTGGCGTACAGCGGCGCGGTCTCCTTGCGACGATCGGGCAACTCGTATAACGCGTCGATCCGCGCCGCTTGCAAGTACGCCGCGAAGTCGCCGGTCTTAAACGCGTTGACGGCGGGGTCGAGTGCGGCCAGTGCGGCGGCTGGATCCTGCAGTTTCAGCAACGTGCGGCCGAGCCAATACGCGGCTTCGGCGGATTCCGGTTGATTGGCTTTCGACAGCGGATCGAGCGACGTGCGCGCCTCGTTCAACTTGTCCGTCAAGTAATAGCACTTGCCGGCGGCCAGATTCGCGACGTTCAGGTATGTGCTCTGGGGGAACTTCTTCGTCAATTCGACGAACAGCACCGCAGCCTCGGCGTGCTTGGCCGTCTCTACGCGACATTGAGCTTGCCGCAACAGCGCGAAATCGGCGTGCGGAAACTCCGGTACCGCGACGACTGCCGTGAAGAGCGCTTCAGCGTCGGCGTACTTGCCCAAATCGTACAGCGACAAGCCCAACCGCAAACGTACTTCGTTTGCCAATTCGTGTTGTGCCAATTCTGGCTTGGCCAGGAACGCCTGATAGGTCGTCGCAGCATCCTGGATCAGCGTGAGTTCTTGTTGAGCGGTGCCGAGCGCGTAGTAGGCGTCACCCAACAACGGGCTGGTGGGATACTTTGCGACCAGGGCCTTGTATGCCTCGACGGCTCCTTTGACATCCGCCGCCAAGTACAAGGCCTCGCCCTGATAGTACAGTGCGGCCGGCGCGTGCCGACTGGTAGCGTATTTGGTCACGACCAGACTGAACGCGGCAGCCGCCGCCTGAAACTCGGCCGGGGTCTTGGCCACTTGCCCGGTTTGAAAATGAGCCATTCCTAAGTTGTATTGGCAACCGTCTGCGGACTTCGATGTGGGGAAGCTTGTCAGCACGGTCTGAAACGATTTGATCGCGTCGGGGTACTTCTTGTTGTGGAGCTGACAGATGCCAAGGAAATAGTGGACTCGATCCAGCCGAGCGTCCTTGGGGTACTTGGCGATAAACGTCACCCACTTTTCGCCAGCCCGCTCGTAGAACCCGCTATTTTGCAGCGCGGCCGTGGTGTTGAAGTCACGAATCGCCGCCTGCTCTTCCGGGGTCTGAGCACGCGCTAGCGGAGCGATCATCAGGCAAGCAGCCGATAGAATCAACGCCGCAACGAAATTACGTTGAACGTGGAAGGACATCGCGACGACCTCCGTGAAGGCAATGACCCTACGAAAAACGTCGGGCCTGAAATGCATCTACGCAGTTAGATGCGTTTTCGAACGCGGTCATCGTGACGCTGTGACGAGCAAATGTCAACTGTCTCACACAAACATGGCGTTTCATGCGGTTGTTTGGCACCGTGAGGCTACGATCCTTCAATAAACGTATGCGAACTCGTTCGAGTTGAGCAGCACGAGGCAGACTTCTGCCAATCCTCGCGTCTCCGCATCGACGTCATTTGCCTTTAGATCAGGCACGAAGTCGGAATAGAGATTCAATCGTTCCGTGAATTGAAACTTCTCACCAGTATTCTCTTCCACCGCTTCGCGGAGGACTTCGCGTGGCGGCTTTGTCGTTTCTAGCTTGATTGAGCGATGACGTTCGGTCATCGCGGCCCAATGGCTGAGGCTTGCATTCGACTCTGCGACCGACGGTGATCGACCATATGCCAAAGCAAAAGCCTGGCCGATTGCCTCTTCGGATGTAACCGTCTCGTTCTTAATTCGAGCGGCGAGGGCCAAAGCTCGGTCGTAAGTGATCTGGCTGTTGAACAGACTGAAGACCTGCGGCGTCACCGTCGAGGCATCGCGGGCTTCGCATGAGAATTCGGGACTCGGCTCGTTAAACACTTCCATGAACGGATCGCGCAGGCCCCGGATCTTCAAGGCATACACGGAACGTCGATGCCGCTGGCTGGGAAGCGGAGATGGTTGCCAGGCCGACGCGAAGGTTCCCATTACCATTCGAGGTTGTACGGCGGCTTCGAGATTGATCTCGGGCTTCGCCGGGATGCCGCCGAGTTGCCGATTCAACTCGCCGGACGCCGCGAGCATGCTGTCGCGCAATTCCTCCGCGGTCAGCCGGCGCGGCTTAAAGGTTGCATAGCTCGTTCCCTCGGGATCCTTCAGTACAAGTGCTTCGCGGTCTGAATGCTCCGTCGATCTTCGATAAGCCTGCGACATGATGATGCGGCGGTGCATCTTCTTGAAGGACCAACCGTCCTCGACAAATGTCCCCGCAAGCCAATCGAGCAACTCGGGGTGCGAGGGCTTTTTACCGGTCGCGCCGAAGTTATTTGGATTGCCCGCGAGCCCCTGCCCCATGTGCCATTGCCAGATGCGATTCGCGATCGAACGGGCGACGAGCGGATTGTCCGTCCCGGCAAGCCAGTCCGCGAGCGCCCTGCGGCGGCCTTCGATCAACACGGGGAAATCTGGCACTTTGCTCTCCGCTCTCGACTCTCGACCTCCCAGCACGCTTAACGCGCCCGGCTGCACTTTGATGGTCGGCGAAAACGGATCGCCTCCCGCGAGGATCGCCGACAGTTCAAGCTCGCCATTCTTCATGCGGTCGGCTGGCATTCGCAGAGGCGAATTCACCGAACTCAACGCCGGCGTGCGGCCGCTGTAGACCGAAAACGCGATCGGCTCGTAGCGTTCGAGTTCCCACTTCAGCCGCTCGATGCCTTTCCTCGCGATGCGTTCCATTCCATAGTCTTCCGGCGCGAATCCGGCATGCCGCGGAGGGACTTGCTCTTCGGGAACGCCTTGTTGCCGGAGCTTGTTGCGAATCTGATCGTACTGCCGGATCGGGCTGCTCCCCGCGGCTCCCTCGACCAACTCGTTGAACGTCGCCGCGTCGAAGTTGTTCTCCTTGTACCACGCTCGCGCCGCGTCGATTGACTTCTGATTCAGCACTTCGAGTTGCTGAATGAACTCTCGTTTCCGGTCGAGCAAGTACTTTTGCTCTTCGAAACCGGCGGTGTTTTCCGCGGGGAGGAACTCCGCCGGCCTTTCGGCCAACTGGGTCGTCGCGAAGACCGCTTGGATGCTGTAGTAGTCGCGCGTCGGAATCGGATCGAACTTGTGATCGTGGCACTTGGCACACTGCAGCGGATGCGAGAGAAACACCTGGCCGATCATGTCGGTGACATCATCCAGAAAACGTTGCCTAGCGACCTTGGCAACTTCCATTCCGGTCAACTCCCACGGTCCCATGCGGAGGAAACCAGCCGCGACAAGCATCTCCGGGTTGTTCGGATCGATCTCGTCGCCCGCGACTTGCTCGCGGATGAATTGATCGTACGGTTTGTCGTCGTTGAACGAGCGAATGACATAGTCGCGGTACCGCCACGTATTGCCGCGCTCGTAATCGTTCGCGAAGCCCGACGAATCGGCATAGCGAACGACGTCCAGCCAATGCCGCCCCCATTGCTCGCCGTAATGCGGACTGTCGAGCAATCGGTCCACGACCTTCGCCAGGGCCTCGTCTTCCGCAGCCGCATCGTTCACGAAAGCGGCAACTTCGTCCGGCGTCGGCGGCAAGCCGGTCAAGTCATAGGTTACGCGCCGAATGAGCGTGCGGCGATCCGCAGGCGGCGCAGCGGTCAGCCCGAGGTCTTCCAGCTTCTCGTCAATCAACACATCAATCAGATTCTTCCCTGCCACCTTCAACCTTCCTCCTTCATCCTTCCAGAGCGGCTGATAGGCCCAGAGATCGGCGGGCTTGTAGCGGCGATTCGTCCAAGCCTCGGAGAGCCCGCCACTGGTCTTCACCAAGACGCCTTCAGCTTCATGACGGCTGATGATCGCGGCGATCGTTTCTTCGTTGGGCCACGGAGCCCCTTCGTTGATCCAGTCGCGAATGAACCAGGTCTGCTCTTGCGTCAGACGATCGTTCTCTTTGGGAGGCATTTCGAGGTCGGGATCTTTCCAAGTCGTCGCGACATACAGCAGGCTTTGCTCTGCCTTGCCGGGCACGAGGACTTGATCCGACGTCTCGCCGCCGGCGAGCATCCTCTCGCGACTGGTCAGGTCCAACTCGCCTTGAATCTCGTCCCTGTCATCGCCATGACAGGCGAGGCATTTCGCGGCGAGCAGCGGCTTGATCTGCAAGGCAAACAGCTGCTCGCCCTTGGAATGGGTCGTCACGTCGGCGGCAAGGCCGAGTGGTGCGACGGTAGTTAAGAGAGTGATTGCGACGAAACTTCGAATTAGCATCAGAGACCGGTTCTCTACTGGGCAACGATTTCGAACGCCCTCAATATACACCAGATCGCGGGATAATCTTAGCCTCTCGCCGAGCCTCATCGAGCGCTAGTCGGGTTTGAGCGGAGGCTGCTGCTGGGCAACCAAATAATCGCGTTGATCAACAGGCGGATGCCCTAACGGCCCGAACGTACCAAACTCCTCGCACTGGTCGTCGCCTGGAACGAACTGGACGTCGATGCCGCTGACACTCACGTCACAGCGATGAAAGCCGAATCGCGTGTCGGCTTCCGGCCAACGTTCGGCCAGTTGTCCCGTGTTGCCGGCGGCTGGCGTGCGATAAACGCGGATGCCATCGACCAACTGCACCGGCCGACCGGTATGCACATGACCGCAAAACAGAATCTCGACTCCAGCGGCTTGCAGCAGCTTCCAAAGTCGTTGCCGATGCGGCGGATCGATCGAGAAGTACCAGTTGTCATACTCGTCGGCATGGGTCAGATCCCACGCCCGTTCGTCGGGCTGTTCCATGAACGGCCAGTAATGCATCACGGCGACGTGGTGTTCCGCGGGCGGCAGGTCCGGCAACCGTTCGAGCAACTGCCAGAGTCGTTCTTCCTGCGGCAATCCACTTCCCGCGACCGCCGCGAAGAAGCCGGTGAAGCGGACGTTGCGATGCACGAACGTCCAATGAATCGGTCCGAAGTAAGTGGCGAACAGCCGCAAGCGGGCTTCGGTCATGTTCAGATCGGGATCGTGCCAGCCGAGCCCGCGCTCTTCCCACTTCCGCTTCCTTCCGTTCCGCGTGGCGTGCTTGTTGCCGACGTCCATGTTTCCCGGAATGACGAAGCTCGGAAACGGCAGCGAATCCAAATCCTCGCGAGCTTGCAGATACTCGAACTCATGCGTCTCGCCATCGCGAGTCAGATCGCCTCCGTGCAGCAGCAGGTCCGCGTCGATCGCCGACATCTGGCGTTTGATGGCTGCCCAGCGCTGGTTGATCGCCGGGCGAAAGCGATACGACCGCGCGGTCCCCATGTGACTGTCGTTGACGTGCAGGAAAGTCCAAGGCGTCTGGCTCATCTTGTCCGGCTCCGCGAGTTCGTTGCAGGAACCAGCATCGTAGCCCATCACGACGCCCGGCCGCTACTCGCACCATGCGAACCGTCAAGTTATCATGGCTCAGACCTCGACGAACACTTTCCACAAAGGATGCCTCATGCGCCAGACTCTGTTGTTGCTATTTGTACTCGTATCCGTCCCAGCGGCCGCCGCCGACAACTGGCCGCAGTTTCGCGGTCCGAAGGGAGACGGGTCGGCTGATGCGAAGCTGCCTCTCACTTGGAGCGAGTCGGAAAATGTGAAGTGGAAGATTCCGATTCACGGCAAGGGATGGTCGTCGCCGGTGATTTGGGGCGATCAACTGTGGCTGACGACGGCGACGGAAGATGGCAAGCAGATGTCGGCCTTGTGTGTCGATCGCCATTCGGGCAAGGTGCTGCAAGACTTCGTCGTCTTCGAGAACGAAAATCCGCAGTTCTGTCACCCGACCAACAGCTACGCGTCGTGTACGCCCGTCATCGAAGAAGGCCGCATCTACGTCCACTTCGGCAGCTATGGGACGGCGTGCCTTGATACAGCCACCGGCGAGAAGATCTGGGAGCGACGAGATTTGGAATGCAATCACTGGCGCGGGCCGGGCTCGTCGCCGATCGTTCAAGGCGACAAGCTGATCGTGGCTTACGACGGCTACGATTACCAATTCGTGGTCGCCTTCGACAAGAACAGCGGCGAAACCGCTTGGCGGCGCGACCGCGAGATCGATTACGGCACCGACAACGGCGACCGCAAGAAGGCGTATTCAACGGCGACCGCGTTCGAGCATGAAGGACGCACGCAGATCGTCAGCCCCAGCGCCACAGAGTCGATTGCCTACGATCCCGATTCCGGCGAAGTTCTCTGGCGCGTGCGGCATGGCGGGATGAACGCCGCCCCCAAACCGCTCTACGCCAACGGATTGGTCTACATTGCGGCGGGCGACGGCCCGCTGTCGATGATCGCGGTCAAGCCGGATGGCACGGGCGACGTCACCGACACGCACGTCGCCTGGGGATTCGGCAAGAGCGCCCCAAAACGCCCGTCGCCAATCATCGTCGGCGACTTGATGTTCATGATCAACGACGAAGGCATCGCCTCCTGCATCGACGCCAAGACCGCGAAGATCCTCTGGCAAGAGCGTGTCGGCGGCGAATATCGCGCTTCGCCGATCGTTGCCGATGGCCGCATCTACTGCTTCAGCATGGACGGCACGACGCCGGTGTTCGCAGCCGCCGACAAATACAAACTGCTCGCCGAGAACAAGCTTACTAACGGCTTCCAAGCTTCACCCGCAGTCGCCGGCAACTCACTCTACCTACGAACGATCACGGATTTGTACTGCATCGAATCGTCTAAACCATAGCCACACGGAGAGCCCACTCCTGGAGTATGCAACCATGACTCGAATGCTGGTCACGATCTTGCTCGTCACGTTTCCGATTGCTGGCTTGACCGCCGATCCGGTTCCCACGGAGTCGCAGCTGCGGATCGAGGGCCGCGTCGCGTTCACCGAAGGGCCGGCCTGGCATCCGGACGGCAATGTGTACTTCAGCGATATCGTCAACAACCGCATCATGCGTCGCGACGCCAACGGCGAGATGCACGTCTTTCGCACGCCATCGGGCCGCACGAACGGCATCCAGTTCGATCGTCAGGGGCGGATGCTGTGCTGTGAAGGGGGCGGCTTGGACAGCAAACGCCGCATCACGCGCACCGAGCTGAACGGCACGATCACGGTGCTGGCCGATCGTTTCGAAGGCAGCAAGTTCAACTCGCCGAACGATCTCGCGATCGACTCGAAGGGGCGGATCTACTTCTCCGACCCGCGCTATGGCGATCGCTCCGACATGCAGCAGCGGGACGCCGACGGGCGCGAGATCGAAGGCGTCTACCGCATCGACGAAGTCGGCAAAGTCTCGCGGATCATCACGCACGAAGTCGATCGGCCCAACGGCATCGTTGTCTCGCCCGACGACAAGCACTTGTTCGTTGCCGACAACGTCAACGATGGGCCGCAGGGTCAAGGTGGCAACCGCAAGCTGTGGCGATTCGATCTGAAAGAGGACGGCTCGGTCGATCCGGCCAGCCGCAAGTTGCTGTTCGATTGGGGAACCGACCGCGGGCCGGACGGCATGGCGATGGATATCGAAGGCCGGTTGTATGCGGCGGCCGGTTTCAACTTCCCGGTGCCGCCGGTCGAAACCGCCAACCAGCACAAAGCCGGCATCTACGTGATCGCCGCGGAAGGCGGCTTGCTGCAATTCATTCCGGTCCCCGCCGACATGATCACCAACTGCACCTTCGGCGACGCCGACCGCAAGACGCTTTACATCACGGCCGGCGACAAACTGTGGAGCATCCGAACCAGCACCCCCGGCGTGACCGTCTGGCCTCGGTAGGTTGCTGCCGCCAGGGGCATGAATACGCAGCGATACTAACCCTCGCCAAAAGGATCTTGATCGCCATTCGCCGGCGCTTCTTCAATATCGAGCAGCTCCTTGGCCTCCCGCTCCTGCTCCAGCAGTTCGACAACTTGCGGGCGCAGTTGCTCGATCTGAGTCTCTTGAGCGTCGAGCTTGCTGACGTACCGCTTGTAAAGTTCGCCGCCGCGATCCAACTCGCGCATGTTCTCGCGAATCCGCTTCTGTTCCTGGTCGATGGTCGACAACTCGCTTTCGATCGCCGTACGCGCCGCGACGATTTTCTGCCACTCCTGGCGCTGTTGCATGAACTTGCGGATGGCGGCTTTGACTTCGTCCGAGACCGCTTGCTCGGAGAGGAAGACAGTTAACGCGGCGTCTTCGATCGACAGGATCGCCAGGAACTGCTCGGTGATCTGAGCCTCGACGACTTCGAACGACTTTGATTGATTAGGATCGATGGGCACCGAGAAGCGATACAGCGACCGCGTCTTCTCCGTCGGCTCGGCTGGCGAGACGAGTTCTCGTGCCTCGTACAGCAGCTGTTCGATCAAAATATTTCGTGGCTCATCGCTCGAGTTCTTGATCGTATAGATCGTGGTCTCGGCGTGACGATGCTTGGTGTGAAGCCCCGTCTTGTCGAAGGTGACGCCGACGAGTTCCGGCGGCGAGGTCTCGTGCTTGGTGACGATTTCCGTATCAAGATCCAGCGCGTAGCTGATCAATCGCTCGGCCTTCGGCGGCACGTCGCTGATCTGCGCGTCGCCGGCATATTCCGAATCGTCGAAGACCGTAATCGGCCCCTGCATGAGATGCAAATCGGTCTCGTTCGTCAGCCGCAGGCCGTGCAGCGGATGCTTGCTCTCGGCATCCCAATTGTAGATCGAAAGTTTCTCCGCTTTCACGCGATGATTCACGATTGGCAGCATGGCGGAGTGTTGCTTCTTCAAGTTGACGGGCAACTCGATCGAGTAACGGAAGAACTCGCCGACTTCCTCGGCGCGGGACTTAAACATTTGACTTTCGTCGTTGTCCGGTGCGACAACAGGTATGAGGCTCGTTACAAAAGGTCTTTGTCCGCCGAACGTGCCGCCGCCACCTCCGAATCCGCCGCCTCCACCCATGCCTCCACCGAATCCTCCGGCTCCACCAAACCCTCCGCCTCCAAGACCTGATCCAAACACCAGCGGCTTGCCACCGGCTGCTCCATGCGCCAAAAGATCTTGATCGTGAAGGCGGGAAGTCAATCCGGCGAATGCTTCGGGCGTGACCAACGGGCGGTCGAAGTAGAGCGGTTCGTACAAGTCCATCCGATACGAGATCGGGCGGCCGCTGACGAGACTCAGCTGCACACCGTCCCAATCATTATCGGTCATGTTCTCGACAATGGCCCAGCCTTGCAGCAACGCCGGTTTGTCATCTTCCAAGACGAGCCGATAGGTTGTCTTCCAGACGGGAAACTCACGCACATAGCCGACCGCGACGCGGCGTTTGCCCGCGCCTTTGAAGCTGAGCGACACAGCCTTCTGATCGGCGTCGCGCGATGCGGCGAGCAATTGCAGCGCCTCCTGCAGCTCGGTGTTCAGCTGGTCGTCGGTCAGCTGGAGCCGTTCGATCTCGCCGACGCGGATGCGCTGCAGTCCCAGGCTCGTCAGCAGCAGGACGAAATCCGTCTCGATCGCGGGCCCTTCGCCCACGGCGATCGAGCCGGTACTGACGCCGATGACTTTCCCACGGATCTGTGCCGGTGTGGAGATTTCCACTTCGTGCCCGCGCAATTGACGCAGCAAGCCCGCCAGAGATGTGTCGCCTGTCAGATCGAGCGCGAACGTCCGCAGAGCGCGAGCGAGCGGCTCGCGGGCTTCGTACGTGACCGCCGACACTTGTCCGCCGTCGAAATCGCGCGCGACCATGCTCTTCAGCAGATCGTTGACATCTTCGACGTTGAACCGCATGGCCACCTCCTGGTTGCCTTCGACTTGTCCGACGTGATCGAAGTACGCGACGCCGGACGTAAACGCGACGACGCGGACCAGCGGCAGCGGCTCGGGTTCGGCGGCCTGAGCGGCACCAAGGAAGACAGACATCGCAACGACAATCGCGCACTGCGACCGCAAACCGGAAAGATCGAAAGACATAGGAGTTCTCCGCGCTCGTTAGGCCCCCATCCCGGACCTGCGTCTTCAATGCAGCGTCTGGCCGCTCGCTGCGACAGGTTCGATTGGTAATCCGCTGTGGGGTCTGTGCATTCTAACGAGGCGTGATCGCGATTCCAACTTTTTTCGCGAACGGTGGCAACTCGCACACCCACTCGCCTATAATGTCCGGTGGCAAGGGTCGGTTCGCAGCAGAGAGAGGTTGAATATGTCTCCGTCGTTTCGTTGCGCCGCGATCGCGGCTGGCTTGTTGGTCTTGGGTATCTGCCCGGTGGCTTCGGCACAGATCTCGTTGGGAATTGGAAATCCGACGCACCGCGACGCCGAAGCTCGCATTCTTCGGCAGTTGGAGAGTCGCGATTCGTTTATCTTCACCGAGATGCCACTCACGAAGTTCGTGCAGTTGATTCGTGATCGGTTTGGTATCAATGTCCACATCGACCGGAAGGCGCTCGAAGACTTTGGCATCGACACCGCGACTCCCGTATCCGTCCACTTACAGGAAGCTACGCTCGAATCAGGTCTCACTCTGGTGCTTGAACCGCTCGAACTCACCTGGATAATCCGGAATGAATCTCTCGAGATCACCACACCCGAACAGGCGGAATCACTCCTAGAGACGCGCATCTATCCCGTGCGTGATCTCGTGCTGCTCGAATTTCAACGCACGGTCGACGCCGATTTCGACAGTTTGATCGACATGATCACGTCCACCATCGCCGCGGATTCGTGGGACGAAGTCGGCGGTCCGGGTGCGATCGAGGCGAATTGGAACTCCTTGTCGCTGGTAATCAGTCAAACTTGGAGCACGCATCGGCGGATTGAACCGCTGCTGACGACGTTACGCACAGCCCGCGATTTGCAGGGAATTGTGCCTGTCCAGACCGGGGCGATTCGCACTTTCGCGGCACGGCCGCCGCGGCAATATCGCGCAACCGCCAACTCGGCCTGGCAACGACCGCGCATGTACGAAGAGTGAGCGAAGACTGCCGTCGCTCAACGCGTTACGGATAATCGTACGCCTCGTTGTTGGGATCGAAGTCGGCGTCCGTTAAGCCAACATTCAGCTTGATATTGCGGTACGTGTACTCTTCTTCGAGCACTGGCTCGCCGCCCGGTTCGGTCGGCCAAGACCAGGCCGCATAGCGCACGGGAACACCCAGTGTTTCGTCGATGAATATACGGGCGCGATAGAAAGTGAAGTGATCCCGCGGGACGGGATGAATCACTTCGATCAACGTACAGACATATTTATCGACTTGCGCCCCTTTGTAAAACTTGACCTCACATTCGCCGTACTTGAGATCATTCGCCCCGCGCTCGAGCAGTTCTTCGACCAGCTTCTGGATGCCGATGTCGGTGATCGGATACCGCTGCCCCATCATCGCCAGAAAGCCTTGTGGCGGAAGATAGAATCGCTTGAATCCCAGGAGCCCCGTCTCGTGGGCAATGATTTTGTTGTCGTTGGCACCCTCGACCCAGATCACTTCCCGACCGGCGACCGCGTCGGGCTTCAGGAACTTCAAGTAAACCGCGAACGGCACGACGACTTTGCCATCCTTGTCAACCTTGCGGTTGCGGACCTTGGCCGAAACGAACTCATGCTCCGTCAGCTTGCCTTTAATCCGCTCGCGTTTGATCATCGTGGCCGTGTAGTCGTTGACCTTCTCCTCGATCAGCTGCAGCCCTTCCTTGGCCCGTTCCAACGCTGGATCAAGCGGGTGACTGCCGGCGCGCTGTTGCTCGATCTCTTGGGCCAGCAGCGGCGCGGCGGCGAAGATCATGCCTGCCAGAACGAGTTGCAGATTTCGGATCGTGGGACGATTCGTGAGGCGGGGAGAAATCTTCATCGGTGCTCCATGCATAAGGTAGGACTGCTCACATTACTCAAGCCGCGAAAAGTACGCAACCAGCCGATCGATGGGTCGCGCCTTGGCAGGGCTTTTGTTTTGTTTAATCTGTGACGAGCGCAGATGAGTAGCATGGCCTCGCAGGCCGTGTGTTTCCGGCATTCCCAAGCTGACACGGCCTACGAGGCCATGCTACTTCTTGCGCAACTTCAAACAAACAAAGGCCCCGCGTGTCTTGGTGGCGGAGTTGCTTCGCGAAAACGCTTGGTGTCTACTGAGTCGGGTTTAAGTTTGGAGGGTGGGCTGTGCCCACCTTGATCTTGGTGGGCACAGCCCACCCTACTCGGGAGTCACCATCATGAACGATACGTCGCGAACTTGCCTCGGTCTTTTCATTATTGCCGCTGGGTCAAGCTTCGCCTCTGCTAGCGAACTTGAGTTCCGCGATCAGGAGCTGCCAACCCGCCTGACTGTCGGCTACGCGGTGCGGTTGATCGATATGAACCACGACGATCGTTTGGACATCGCGATCGTTGATAGCAAGCGACTGCTGTGGTTGGAGAATCCGAATTGGAACGAGCACATCATGCTCGACACCCCGTCTCAGCCGAACGACAACGTCTGCTTCGCGCCCCATGATATTGACGGTGACGGGCGGCTCGATTTTGCGATCGGCTCCGACTGGCAACCCGGCAATACCGCGTCGGGTGGATCCATTGGCTGGGTCTCTCCGGGCAAGACGATTAACGATCCGTGGACCTACCACGCGATCGGCGAAGAGCCGACGACTCATCGGATGCGGTTCGCGGATATCGACGCGGACGGGAAAGACGAATTGATCGTCGCGCCGCTCAAGGGCCGCGATACGACCGGGCCCGATTTCGCCGAGCATGGAGTGCGGCTGCTGTGTTACGAAGTTCCCAAGGATCCGGTGAACGGCCCCTGGACACAGAAAGTCATCACCGACCAGCTGCACGTCATGCACAACTTCTGGCCCATGCGGCAAGCTGGTAAGACGCGGTTGCTCGCCGCGAGCTTTGAAGGAGTGAGCGCGCTGTATCGGCGCGACGATGGCACTTGGGGCCGCGTCCATGTCGGTGCCGGCGACCAGGTCTCGGCACCGAATCGCGGCGCGAGCGAGATCCGCTCCGGCGAACTCGGACCCGATCGGCCTTACTTCGCGACGATTGAACCTTGGCACGGCGACAAGGTCGTTGTCTATACCAAGCCGGACGTGGAGTACGACGGCAGCGGCGAGTGGCTCTGGAAGCGGCAAGTTCTCGACGATCAACTCAAGTGGGGACACGCCGTCTTCTGTGCTAACCTGGACGATGACGAAGCGCAAGAGTTGATCATCGGCGTCCGAGACGACGTGAATGACGAGCACCGACGCGGCTTGCGAATCTACGATCCGCAAGACGAGACGGGCTCGGCCTGGAAGCGGACCATCGTCGATCCCGGCAGCGTGGCGATCGAAGATCTCGCCGCGGGTGATCTGAACGGCGATGGCCGGGCGGATATTGTCGCCGTCGGCCGACAGACGCATAACGTCAAAATCTATTGGAACGAAACGAAGTGAGAGAAGCTCGTCAATCATGATCAAACAACTGGGCCCCTATCGAATCATCCGCGTGTTGGGCCGCGGCGGCATGGGGACGGTTTACGAGGGCATTCATGACGAGACGGGGCAGCGGGCCGCCATTAAGGCGCTGCCGTTGGTGTTGGCCGACGATGGTAACTTTCGCGAACGCTTCATCGGCGAGATCGAAACGCTGAAGCAATTGAAGCATCCCAATATCGTCGAGCTGTTCGGCGATGGCGAACAAGATGGGCTGCTGTTTTACGCGATGGAGTTGGTGGAAGGCCAAACCTTGCAGGAAGAGCTGCAGGCCAGGCACAACTTCGAGTGGCCGGAAGTGCTGCGGATCGGGATCGAGGTTTGCCAGGCTTTGAAGCACGCTCATGATCACGGCATCATCCACCGGGATCTCAAACCCGCCAACCTGCTGCGCACGCCAGACCGCCAGATCAAGCTGTTGGATTTTGGCATCGCGAAACTGTTCGGAGCGACACATCTGACTGCGGACGGCAGCGTCGTGGGGACGGCGGATTACATGGCTCCCGAACAGGCGGAAGGGCGGCCTGTCAGCAATCGGACCGATCTGTTCAGTTTGGGAGCCGTGATGTTCACGCTGCTCACACGGCGTCCTCCCTTTTCCGGCGGCTCGATTCCCGAAGTCCTGCATCGTCTACGGTACGACGACGCGCCGCTCGTCCGGCGTTATGCACCGTCGGTGCCGATCGAGCTGGAGGAAGTCATCGATCAACTGCTCAAGAAGGATGCGAAGGATCGCATTCCCACAGCGCTCGTGCTGGCCAATCAATTGAAAGCGATGGAGTACGGCCTGACGACCAAGACCGTCGCCGATCATCCGGCGATCACGAACAAGCCGCCACAAGTTTCCCCGAACGATCAGGTCACCCGCGAGTCGACCGTCTCGCACACTCCGGCGACGGAAGTCTCGCCGACATCGATCGAGCCTCACGCCGGTCGCGTCCCGGCAGAAGATTACTCGTGGAACGATGCGACGGTCGTGACATCGGGGTCGCCGTCCGAGGGGATCCCCGTTGCGCCCTCCAGCAGCGTGACGATTGCCGACCCATCAACAAGCCAAAATCGATTCACGACGCTCGCCGAACAGCGCCGCGAGCAGGACCGCCCCTCGACATGGAAGCTCACCGACCTCGCCAAAATGGCGGCCCTTGTCACGGCGATCGTGGGACTGTTGGGATTCGTCGCCTGGCGGCTCTTGCCCCCAAGTGCCGATGCCTTGTACGACCAAATTGCAACGGCCGCACGGGAAGGAGATCTCCGCGATGTAACGCCGGAGATGGAACAGTTCGTCGCGGCATACGCCGCCGACGCCCGCTCCGGCGAAGTGCGCGACTGGCTGCTCGACATTCAGAGCCAGTATCTCTTCAGCCGGCTTCGCAACCGGGCGATGCGGGCCACGCTGACCGAAGTTCAACAAGCGTACGTCGAGGCCATGAAACGCCTTGAAACGCAGCCGCAGTCGGCGCGAGACCGCCTGGAAGCGTTGTTGTCGAACTTTGCCGAAGTGCCCGATGAGGCAGACCCGATTACCTGTCTGGAAGCCGCGCGGCACCAAGTCAAGCGGCTGAGCGCGATCTTGCCCGACAATGCGTCGGACCAGTGATCATACAAGCACGCAGCGCCGGCGAGTGAGTGCATTACGGTCCAGACTCACTCGCTGGCGCGTCGTGCTTGTACTCTCGCGGATCGATGGCAAAAGTGCGATGGCGAATCAAATATCCGCGATCAACTCGTCATAGAACTTGACGTAGTCGTCTTTGTCCGCCGTCGTGCGGTATTTGATGGCGGCCCGCGGGTGCAGATTCATCTGACCGGTCAGATTGAAGGCCAGCAACGGCCCCCACTCGACGGTCTCGCGCAGCGGCGTGATGTGATCTTGCAGCAGCTTGATGATCGGACGCAATTTGAACTTCGGGTTTCGCAGGAATCCTAGCAGCAACTCCATCGGACAGTTGCCCGCGCCGCGTCCCAATCCGGCCATCGTGGCATCCGCCCGATTGGCTCCCAGGATGATCGCTTCGAGCGTATTGGCGAACGCGAGCTGCATGTTGTTGTGAGCGTGGATGCCGATCTCTTTACCGGTCCCTGCCAGTGCTTCCGCGTATTTCGTGTAGAGCATGTCGATCTGCTCCCGGTAAAGATGTCCGAAACTGTCGACAATGGACATCGTGCCGGCCGGAGTCGGACGCACGGCTTCGAGTACCGTGTCGATCTCGGCTTCCGTGATACTCGAGACAGCCATCAAGTTGGCGGACGTCTCGTAACCCAGCTCGTGACAATGCCGGATCATGTCGACCGCTTCGGAGACTTGATTCGCGTAGAACGCAACTCGAATCATCCCGAGCACACTCTGATCGCACGGGACGATCTTGTCCTTCCAGTCGCTCTTTCCCGCGTCGGCCATCGCCACCAGCTTCAACCCCGTCTTGTCGTCATCGTGGTCCCCGACGACGCGATTCAGATCCTCTTCGTCACAGTGACGCCACGCGCCGAAGTCCGCTTTCGGGAACTGGCTGACCGAGTTTTTGTAACCAATTTCCATGTAATCGACGCCGGCCTGAACACAGGTGTCGTAAACGGCCCGGACCAACTCGTCGGTGAATTGATGGTTGTTGATCAATCCACCATCCCGGACGGTGCAGTCGAGGACTTTCAATTCGGGACGGTACGTGATCCAAGGTGCTTTGTCAGACATGGTTCTCGCTCGGAGTAGGCTGGATTCGGTAGGGTCGGTCGGCAATTTCCGGTCGGCTTCCGCCGTGCGGCACACCCTCCGGCAGGCCGGTGGGTAGTAACAAACCACACATTCTGATTCGAGAGGTCGCGATCCGCAACCTGGGGCTCGCGAACTTTTACCCGGCGGATATTAGTACAACGCCGAAGCTTTCAATGACGATCCGTGGGCATTATGCTGGGCGTCACTCTTCGACAAGGAACCTTCAGACGAAAGCTCGACTCGATGACAAAACGCCTCCGAACGCTCGGTCTCGTAGCATTGCTCTTCACTTCGGTGGCCATCACGCTGCGCGCGGCACTATTTCAACAGTCGCGTCCTGCGAGCCCGGACTCGCCGCGGGCCTTGCTGTTTCAGTTCGGTGTGGTCGGTGACGGGCTCGCGGATGATACCGCCGCGATTCAAAAGGCGATCGACTCCGGTTTGGGCGAGATTGATCTGCCGAAAGGTGTCTATCGAATCACCCAGCCGCTCACGATCGAACTGGACAAAGTCGGTTACACATCGTTTCACGGCAGCGGCGTCGCGCGGATCGAGATGCACGGCGCTGGCCCGGCGATCAAATTCGTCGGCACGCATTTCAAATCAGCCGACCCGGGCGGCTATACGGACGACGTTTGGGACCGTCAGCGAATGCCGCTGGTCGATGGCATCGCGATCGTCGGGAAGCATCCCGAAGCGAGCGGCATCGCGGCGATTGGCACGATGCAGCTGACCGTCACGCGCACGCACATCCGGCACGTGCTGCACGGCATTCACTTGTTGCAGAACAATCGCAACGTGATCGTCGCCGACTCGCACATCTACGACAACCGTGGCGTGGGAATCTTCTACGACAACGTCAACTTGCATCAGTCCAATATCACCAACTGTCACATTAGTTACAACGCGATGGGCGGCGTCGTCTCGCGGGCCGGCAACGTCCGCAACATTCACATCAGCGGCTGTGATCTCGAAAGCAACATGAGCCCCGAGACTCCCGCCACGGCCAACGTGCTGATCGATTGCCGTGAGAGTCCGTCTGGCACCGGTGAGGTCGCGATCACCGGATGTACGATTCAACACAACAATCCGTCGCCCGATTCCGCGAACATTCGCATCATCGGCCGCAGCATGCCGAGTCGCGATCAAGAACTGGTCCGCGAAGGAAACGTGACGATCACCGGCAACGTGCTGAGCGACGTGCAGGTCAACATACATTTGCAAGAGTGCCGGGGAGTCGCCATCACCGGCAACACGTTTTGGCAAGGCTACGAACACAACCTGCTGGTCGAAGACTGCTCGAATATCGTCGTGGGACCCAACAACTTCGACCGCAATCCTCGTTACAACTATGGCAACACCAAGGACGCGAAGAATGGCGTGGTGTTTCGCAACAGCGTTGATTGCACGTTAACCGGTTTGCACATCACGAACGTATGGCGTTCGCCGGCGGGGCTGTTGATCGATGATTGTGAGCGGTTCAATATCACCAACTGCATGATCCTGGATTGCGATAGTTGCGGATTGCTGCTGCAGAACGTGCGCCACAGCCGGGTTTCCGATTGCCTGATCCGCGATGATCGACCTGATTCCGGCAGCGTTTCCATTCAATTCGTAGATGTCGTGGAGCTTCAATTCGCTGATAACTCATTCGCAATGCCCGTCCCGCAGTCCGATTGATCAGCGGATGTCGTCGCGCCGGCTGCGCTCATTCAAATAGTCCGAGAGCAAGTTGGCGAGCGGGTTGGCGGTGCTCGCGAGAACGTACTCACAATGATTCTGATCCGCGATCAATTGCACGCGATCGCGGAACCGTTGGAACAAGCTCAGGTATTCGCTGCGGACGTCCTCGGCGGCGAGTGGAAAGTTGTCGCCATCCTCAAGCCCGACGATCCGCAGCAGGCCTTCGAACGGAAAACGAAGCTCGTCCTCATGCAGCACGTGGAACAGCAGAACTTCATGCCGGTCGTAGCGTAGCCGCTGGATTCCCTCTTCTAACTCGTCCATGTCGCCAAAGAAGTCGCTGATGATCATCACGATTTCCCGTCGGCCAAGTCGACTGGCGACTTCGCTCAGACACTCGCCCAATCGCGTCTTCTCAGTCGCCTCGTTTCGATCCAATTGATCGCCCATGCGGAGAATCTGTTCCAGCGAATTCCCCGGCGGGACGAATTGCCGGACACGATCATCGAACAACGCCAGCGACGCTTTGTCGCTTTGACGCACCACCGAGAAGGCCAACGTCATGGCCAGCCGCGACGCATACGCCAGCTTCTGCGCGGCCGCTTCGCCGTAGCGCATCGACGCGCTCGTGTCGAGCACGAAGTTGCAGACAAAGTTCGTTTCCAATTCGTACTGCTTGACGAAGTACTTGTCGCGATTGAAGAACACACGCCAATCAATGTGCTTCGGATCATCGCCCGGCACATACTCGCGATGTCCCGCAAACTCGACGGCAAACCCCGACAGCGGCGACTTATGAGCCCCGGCCATACTGCCAACGATCAAGTCACGCGGCTCAAAATGCCGATCCGCGACGAGCGCCAGGACCGCGGGGTCGATGTAGCGGGACAAGATTGTGCGCATGAGAGGTCAGAGGGCAGAAGTCAGATGTCAGGCGACAGGTCGGGATGTTACAAGGAACTTTTCGGGAGATTCGATCATTGATCCGAGCATGCGGCCAATTTCTTCGCAGAGCGCCGTCAGTTTGCGGTGTTCGTCGGCACTGATATATTTACAATCGAAAGCGAAGTCGAGCGACGTATCGGTTTCGCTGTTCTCTCCGTCGCAGTCCGTCAGCTTGCTCACGAAATGGGCTTGATATCTGCGTTTGGCCCACGCTTCACGCAAGTTCCTGGCGACCGATCGCGATGAACGTCGAATCTGACTCGTCAAAGCAAAGCGCTCTTCGACTGGGAACCGTTTGCTCAATACAAAAACATCCATCGCCAATCGATACGCTTTCTGATAAACGATCAACTCCTTCGCCGAGCGAATCTTCGCCATCCCTGCCTCCTTTCTGACCTCTGGCCTCTGGCCTCTGACTTCTGACCTCACACCGCCGGCGGTTCGTAACGCTTATCCGACGGCACGGCATCCAACAACATCTCGATCAGCGCTTCGCTGTTCAAGCGCTTCGCCTGGGCGGCATAATTCCCCGCGATCCGATGCCGTAGCGCCGGTTTTGCAACGGCTTCGACGTCCGAAACCGTGGCATGATGACGGCCATGCAACGCGGCGCGAGACTTGGCGCACAAAATGAGCGTGATCAAACCCCGCGGTCCCGCACCCCAACTGACCCATTGATTGACGAAATCCGGTGCTTCGTCGGTGCCGGGGCGCGAAGCACGCACCAGCGCCCAGGCATATCCGAGCACTTGATCGCTGACGGGAACTCGTTTCACCAACTCTTGCAGCTCGAGAATCTCGTCACCCGACATGCACGGTTCGATGGAGCCGAGCTGACCAGAGGTAACACGTCGAGCGATCTCCCATTCGTCGCTGCCGCTGGGATAGCCAACCTTGATGTGCAGCAAGAAGCGATCGAGTTGTGCCTCGGGCAGCGGATAAGTCCCCTCTTGATCCAACGGATTCTGCGTCGCGAGCACAAAGAACGGCGACGGCAGCCGGTGTCGCTCGCCGCCGGCACTGATCTGCCGCTCTTGCATGGCTTCGAGCATCGCGGCTTGTGTTTTGGGCGGCGTCCGATTGATCTCGTCGGCCAGCAGCAGATTCGCAAAGATCGGGCCGGGCAGGAATCGATAGCCGCGTTGTCGCGTGTCAGGATCTTCTTGAATGACCTCGGTACCCGTGACGTCGCTCGGCATGAGATCCGGCGTGAATTGAATGCGCCGGAAAGTCAGATGCAGCGATTCGGCCAAGCTGCTGACGAGCAACGTCTTTGCCAACCCTGGAACTCCTTCGAGCAACGCGTGGCCGCCTGACAGCATCGTGATCAAGACCTGCTCGATCACTTCGCTCTGTCCAACGATCACTTTGTTCAGCTCTTCGCAGATCCGATGGTACGACACCTGGCACCGAAGGACGGCGGCGACATCCCCTTGTTCTCGTTCGATCGTTTGCTCGATGGTCACCAAATAAGCTCTCAATCGCTAGTCTGAAAGTATCGCTGCAATCTTGTCTCATAGCCGCGCGGTGGCGGGCGGCGTGTCGCACCGCGAATTCTGTTCTGAAGATCAGCCGGCAATCTTGTGAACCAAGCTTCGTTCTCGAAGCTTCGCGACTCGACGTCCGCCGCTTGCTCGGACGCGTTGGTCGATCCCGCATCACGGGTTGTACCACTCGACGCTTCGTTTTTCGAGGTACTGTCCGCAGAAGGGTTGGCCTCGGAGGGATTCGCTGCTTCCATTGCTTGTTGCACATCGGCCAGTTGCGACTGAACTTCGGCCGCGGCCTCCAGCAATGATTTTTCGGCGTTCTCGACCGCTTCGAGTCGACTCTGTTCGGCGGAGGGCGAGCCGTCCTCCAGTGCCTGCTGAGCCTGTTTCACCGCTTCTTGAGCTTCATCGAGCCGCGATTCGACATCGCCGCTCAACTGGCTCGCGTCATCCGCTTCTTCCAGCGCGTCCGCGATTGCCGCTTCCAGCTCCGCGGCAGAGGCGGGATCACTCGCCGCGATGTCGCTCGCGTCAGCTTGCTTCTCGACCAACTCGTTCAACGACGTACGAAGCTCTTCCAATTGAGCCGCGAGATCGGCCAGCGCATCGGGATCGAGTGCCTCGGCGCTCAAATGCCGCGCGATATCATCGAGCATGTTCAAGACGGTCTCCTGCCGCTCGACCGCTTGCTCCTTCTCGCCTTCGCTGAGATGCTTCGCCGCCTCCTCGGCCGCGTCAACCGCCGCCAGCATCTGTTCACCGACTTGCGCCAATTGGCTGAGCGGTTCGCGGAGTGCTTCGAGCTGCTCGGCAATGCGACGTTGATCGCCCGCCAGATCAACGCGATCTTTCGCAGCGGACAACTCCGTCGACTCCGTCCGCCGCCGCAGCTGTTGTTGCTCTTCAATGGTCCGTGCGATCGCCTCGAGCGCCTGGCGGCGAGCTTCTTCCTCCAGCTTGGCTCCTTGTTGCAACAACCGCTGCACTTCTTCGAGCGCGTCGAGGACTCGTTGCTCGGCCTCGCGGGCCTCGTCTTCACGAGCCAAATTCAGCGCTTCAATCGCCTCAGACAAACGAGCCTTCGTCTGCTCGGCAGCCAGATGATCGAGAGCAGCCGCCGCGCCGATGCGATCTGGCCCGACCGTCGCTGTGGCTTGACGAAGCACTTCGATCAACTGCTCGAACAGAGCCGCCAGGTCCAAGTGCGTTTGCACAAGTTGTGCCGCCAGTCGCTGCCGCTTGGAGTCAGGCTGCGATTTCAGACCGGTCGTGGCCACGATCGCTTGGCGTTCGAGGGCGATCATTTGGCGGACCAAGATCATCGTTCGCGAAGTCCGCAAGCGTCCGCGCAATCGCTGGCGTTCGGACATCATTGCGACGGCAATTCGTCGTGCGGTCGTGCGGGCTTCGGGAAGCAGCTTGTCGCGCTGCACGACATCCTCGCTTTGAAGCGCTTGCAACAGTTGAGTCAGTTGCGTCATATCGGTGGAGACAAGTTGGTCGATCTTGTCGCGCGACACTCGGATCTCCAAATAGATTGGCAGCTCGGTTAGCCCGTTCTCTTCCAGGTGATGCAACTGCACGTCGAAGATGGAAGTCACCAGTTCAGCGGCCAACACACGAGCTTGCACGTGGGCCTCCAGCCGCTCGCGAGGAGTGACCGCTTGCTGCCCCCCAGCGCTCCCGGTCGTTGCCGCAACGATCAGCACCACCACGAAACATATCGTCTGGTGTGCAAGCCCGTGTTGTTGAACACGAATCTCCGCCCTGAAGGGCAACGCCGAAAAGGATTTTTTAGCGGCAGGGCGCAAGCCCTCCGGTGTTTCGGTGCTGCTGCGATACCGGAGGGCTTGCGCCCCGCCGCTAACATCCCGCGAATCGCGGCCAAGAAATCCTTCTCGGCGTTGCCCGTCACGGCTAACCGATCCGATTGACACCTCACCCAGGGCGGCGGCACGCTCGCCAGACTCGCGTTGCCTTGCCCTGGGCTGATTTGTTGGGGACCCTTCGGGCCGGGTGTTCACATTCATCGGTCACCTCGCAAGCCGAGTTCCTTCTCGATCACTTCGGTAAGCATCTGCTCGGCGTCGGCATCCGAGCGAAGAATCGCGTCCAGCACACCTCGCTCGTCCATGACCTCCAGCTCGATTGTTTCGGACAACGTGGAAACTCCGGGCCACTCGCCACGATAATCGGTGACTTCGATCCAGACGAGCAGTTTGTCGCGTTCAACGAGCTTGAGCGGACTCACGTCGAGAACGTGCTCAGAACGCACGGTCATCGCGCGTGTCGGCCCCCGCGATTGCGGCAAGGGAAGCTCGATCGAGACCGCGCCCCGTCCGTTCGCTGCAGGTACTTGCGTCTCGACAGGCCGGGCATGCAACACGATCGAGCCGACTCCGAAATCATCTTCGACGGTATACGCGATCGTCGGACGAGCGTTGGGCCGGATGGCGTGATGCGACGATGCGAGCGTGGCCGCAGGAGCACGATCCGGTTTGACTCGCATCGCGCCCTCGATCGGATGGTAAGTCCCAAGTCCGTCTTCATCCGCCACGACGACACGGAACGGAACATCCTTCACAACTCGAGTCAGCCCGGAAGCGTCGGCATCGAGGTTCCACTGGGTTCCCGTTTCGTCCGCCGGCACAAACGCGATGGCTTCGCCTTCGTCGGCTTGTCCGTCTTCCGCGATCAACTCGAATCGAGCCGCCGTCAAACGCTTTCCATTCGTACAGCGAAGCAAGAGTGCCACGGCCGAGCCTTCGTTCACTTGGACGTACCGCTCGTGTTGGCGGACGTCTTCGCGTTGCATATACGTGGGAGCCACGGCTGCAATCGTCAGCTCGACAAGCGGCCGGTGGATGATAGCGATGCGCCGCGGCTGCGTCGCCGCGTCGCCGATCCGCAGCGAGTAGTCGACCGGTTCGTTCAAATTCGGACCGTCCGCCGCGTAAACCGCACCATCACTCGACCCGCCGACACGAGTCAGCATGACGCTCGTCGAATCACCCGTTTCGATCCCTCGCAAACGCGCCACGCCTTCGTCCGGCACAATCCCGGAACATTTGACACGGAACACGACCGTCTCGCCTTCCACCACACGAGCTGCATTTATCCGACCGTTGATCATTACTTCGTCGATTCGCGTCCGCGTCGGATACTTTGCATCGCCCAACCACAGTCGATTCCAGAACGCGCCGGCATGATCGGGAAAGGCGAACCAACCGACCGCGACTGTCAACACGGCGATCGCAGCGTACCACGCGGATCGACGAGCGTCGCCCTGGGGAACCGCGGCGCGAAAGTCGAGCGTCTCGGAAACCTTCGCCGCTTGCGCGATGACAGCTTGTTGAAGCTCCGGGGAGCCAACCCGCTCGTTCGCCGCGGCGTCGAACTGCAGCGCAGCGACGAGATCACTGTCCACGCCGTGCGTACGCTCAAGCAACAGGGCCATGTCAACGACCGTCTCGTGGCACAAGAGTGGAGGGACGATGCGGCGGAGCGCTCGCCAAACGACAATGGCAACCGCGACCAAGATCACCATCGCGCGAGGAGCCGTCTCCAAGCGAAACGAAAAGTCGATCAACAGCAGCGCGACGACGGCAATCACGGCACCAACCAACGTGCGGGAGACCACCGTTTGCCAACGCACCAACGCGCGGCGGTACCTCAGTCTCCCGAGTCGGCTTCGAAATGTGTGCAATCCGCTCATCGTAAGAACATCAGTTTTCGAATCGTCCATTCACTCAGCATCAGTCCAACGACCAGCAAGAACCACATCGGCGTGTTCCACAAGGCGGTCTGCCGGTGTTCTTGTTCGATGGCCGGCTCGAGCACAAGCTCGCGGATCATTTGGTTAACTTCCGACATATCATACGCGCTGCCGCCCGTAGCGCCTGCGATTCGTCTTTGCAAATCCGAGTTACGTACGATTTGCCTCCGTTCGATCGATACATCCGAAACAAGGCAGCTTCGCTCATGCGTGCGTCCGTTGATCGGGTCGGTGATCCGCACCGCATAGCGTCCCTCGGCCGCGAGCGGGATCACCGCCTCAAGATGTCCGGGCCGGGTCATTGGTATCGAGATCTTGCGGGTTGTCTCGCCCTCCGCGCCGGGAACGGTCAACTCGCCCACGAGCGATCCTTCCGTGAGCTGGCTCAGTCCCAACGGCTGGTACTCGTCGTCGAAGGCTTCGACCGTGAACACCGCATCCTCGCCAAGACGGTACGTAAAGCGATCAAATTCAGCGACGAATCGTTTCTCCGCACCAACGGCGTGACTCATCCCCAACCGGTAGATCAATTGCGACCAAAAGCGTTGATAGTAGCGGTCGCCATATCGCTTTCTCAGACGCCACATCTCATTGAAGCCGACATACACGACTTGTCCTTTGCCGTAGGGCCGAATCGCGATCAGCGGCTGTCGCGTCTTGCCGTCGTCACAGAGATCGGCCGGATGTTCGGCGAGAACTTGTGCGTGCTCGTGAACTCCGGCGACGGGCTGATACCACGGCAGCTGTCCCAAGTTGTTCCAGGCCGCGGCGTCTTCCGCTGTCGAATCAGCGAGCCGCATGAACGGGTAGAGCAAAGCTTCGCTGGTCCGCTGGAGCGTGAATTCGGCCTGATCGCGCAGCCGCGCATCGGCACTAAGACGGACGGGCAGCATGTTGGCAAGCGGTGTCTCGGCGAGCTGTTGGGGGCCGAACCTCGGCCCCGAAACGACCACCAAGCCGCCCCCCAGGCGACCGACAAACTCTTCCGTCAGCTGGCAAAACTCAGGCGTGAACAGCTCACGCGGACCATCCCCGACGAAGAGCACATCGTTGGCGAGGAATTCGCTTCGCCGGAGGTTGAGTTCGTTGTTGAACAGCGCGTTCTCCGCCCGGACATTGGCGGCGGCAGAGGCGAGATAGGTGCGGAACCCGTCGCGGCCAACAAGCTCGTCGCGCCCGAAGACTTCCTTCATGAAACGCCACTCCCAATTCGGTTCGTAGTCGACATACATGATCCGCAGGTAGTCCTCGATGACACCGATCTGCTGCGTCGCGACGTTATTGTCCAACAGCAACTCGCCGCTGAACGGCGCGACTTTCGCGACCAGTTCCACCACGCCTGAGGTTTCAGGAGTGAACGACAACTCCAACGTCGTGGTCGCGGCGTCCAGCGTCAGTGTCCATTGAGCGACTTGTTGAACCGCTTGCCCTTTGTCCGCGGCTTCGTATTCCAACGCTCTGGCCTCTAACTTTACGGTCGCAACTTCCTGGTCGAGGCCACTGTGTCGAAGTTCGATCGTCACCGTCGTCGGCTCGCCAAGCTTCGCCTTCGCTTCGGTACGCAGGTCGATGGCGACGTCGGTCAGCTGCGTGGCACCGAGCCCGACCGTCTGGATCGGAATGCCGTTGGATGACAACGCAGCCATCAAGTCGTCGCGCGTTGCGTCGCCCGACGTGTCGTTAAAATCACTGAACACAATCACCGCCGCGACTTGCTCCGCCCGGCCTTGCTTCGGAATCGCAGCCAGTGCGTCGAGCAGGGGCGTCGTCTTTCCATTGCCAATCAGCTCGGTCTCAATCGCCTGTCGATCGATCTTTGCCAAGGAAGTCGTCTTGTCGCTGGAGATCTTAAACGCTTCGACGCGACACTCGGTCTCTTCTTCAAGTCGTGAGATCAGTGCGCCGCCCTGGTCGCTGAGCAGCCGCCGCAATTGGACCGTGCGACTAGCAGTTGCGTCTGGTGTTACTTCCGATGGCGAATCGGCAAGACCCATGCTTTCGGAATCATCGACGATCAGATACACCAACGGCAAACGGACCACGGTCGCTGAACTGTGCATGAGCGGCGCTCCAAGCGTCACGATCAGCAAGCACAACAGCGCCGCTCGGATTGTCGTCAGCGTGATGCGAAGAGGCTTTGATTGGCAATTCTCGAAATGCCGATAGAAGGCGACGGTTCCGCCGATTGCGAGCAGGCAAACGCCCGCCAC
This sequence comes from Planctomycetota bacterium, assembly GCA_027622275.1. Lineage (GTDB taxonomy): Bacteria > Planctomycetota > Planctomycetia > Pirellulales > Pirellulaceae. The sequence continues at coordinate 99,615 of JAQBZB010000002.1, forward strand.
GGCCCACCGTTGCTCGCCGGCCCACGGCGCGGCGAATGTCAAGTCGATCGCATCGATGGATCGAGTGTTCTCAAAACCGAGCAGCCAGCCGATGTAGTGCATCACGTCAAAGTGCGTCACGTCGCCCACCCCGCTTCGCGAACCGAGCGGCGATGGCGATGGGCTGCGACCAGTGTCAGCGTCTCCGCCAACATCAGCCCTAACACAACGAACGTACACCACCACCAGATCCCCTGGGAGATCGTTTGCGCATCGGCGAGACTGATCTCGTCGCCGGATCGCGCCAGGCTGACATTGACGTGCCGAGCCAACGCGGAAGTGGCGGCATCGTCCGCCGTGGTCAAATCCGATTCGGCGGCATCACCGTTGACGGCGAGTTCCAGGTCCCACAGCGGATCTGCCGAGTGGCGAACTCCTTCCTTGTCGTTGGGCATCGCCGCCACTTGATAGACTCCACGGCGGTAGGCATCGCGGATCGTGACCCCGAATCGCTCGCGATCGAGGTAGCCGGATTCGAGCGTCACCGCGACTCCATGTTCCGGCCGCTGAAGCGTCACCAATGAATCGCGAGCCGAAACCGGCAGCTCGATCGGAATCCTCGACCGGGCGGTCGTGTTACGATCAGCGATTGTCGAGCGGACCATCTCGCGTGCGAGCCGATCGAGCATCACCACGGCGTTTGACACGGAGAGCGTATTCCATTCAGCCGTCAGCCCCGAACTCAAGAACAACACACGACCTCGGCCGATGTCGCGTTCGACGAGCAACGGCGGTCCGTCCGCACTCTCCAGCCGAGCGGCGACTCGATACGCCGACGCGAATTCCGCCGACTCGTTCACTTCGACCGCTTTGAAGAAGAGTGGTTCGGCGTAGAGATCGCGGAGGATCTCGTCGGAGACTCCTGGCAATCGAAGCCACGGGCCGAGACGCAGGCTCTCAAAATCCAAAATGGCGGGCGCCGAATCCGTTTGCGGAGAAAGTACGTGGCCGTTCGCTCCGCGAACGGAATCTCCGACAGCTCGTTCGCGGAGCGAACGGCCACGTACATTGCCCGTCAGCGGAGCGGGAAGAATCCCGTTCC
>JAQBZB010000473.1 GCA_027622275.1 Planctomycetota bacterium
GGCAAGTATGAGTACGATATTAGGTACACTGTCTTTCTCTCGGGAAAACAAGGTATTATTTGGGCATATTGACAGGAATACCGCGAATGCAGTAAGTATAAATGTAGCAATTCTATGTAGCAAACGACCTAGTATATGAGAGGGGGGTATCGACGGATTGGGAAGTGGGTGCATGGGGATTGCCTGGTGCGTCTGTGGTTGTTGGCGCCTGCCCTGTCGACTGGACATGTGGTGGCGACCATTATCGGTCGCGGGAAAGCCGAGAGCAACGTGCCACCGAGATTCCACTACCGCGATTCCACTACCGCGATTTCGAGGGGAGGTTGTCGGTAACCAGGGACACGGCCGAGCACGTTTTTTTGCCCAGAGGAAAGTGAGATGGGACGCAAGCGGAAGCAGCGGCGGCAGTCGCACGGGTCAGCTTGGCATTGGCAGCAAACGGATTGCTGGTACTACACGCTGCCGAGCACGAGGAAGCGAGTTGGTTTGTTTGATGACGAGGGCCAACGGATTCGGGGTAAAGCCAACAAGGAGTTGGCCGAACAGGCGTTGGCCAAAGAGAAACTGTCTTGGGAGGGAGACGGCAGTTCTGCCAATGGTGGCGGTGAATGGAACGTGGCCCGTGTCTGTTCGGAATACTTGCAGTATTGTGAACGTGGAGTTGCCACGGCTTCGATCAGCAAAGGGCATCGCGACAGCGCAGTGAGTTGGTTGAATGATCTCTGCTCCCATTGCGGTGCCTTGCCGACGGCGCAGCTGAAAAAAGGGCACATCCAAACCTGGATCGAGCAGCATACTACCTGGCGCAGCCCAGCGACTCGTCGTGGCGTGATTGCAATTGTTCTGGCTGCCTTCAACCGCGTTGAGGATCTGCATGGTATCTCCAGTCCGCTCAAAGGGCTGAAGAAGCCGGCGTCGCGGCCGCGCCTGGAATCCATCGCACCGGACGATGAACGATCGCTCTATGAGGCCACCGAACCATGCTTTCGCAACTTTCTGTTTGCCGCCGTGCAGACCGGGCTGCGGCCATTTTGCGAACTGGCACGAATCACGGCCGATGATGTGGAAGAGAGCGAACGAGGGATGATGTGGCGTGTGTATTCGTCAAAGACGAAGAAGACCCGCAAGATTCCAGTGCGACCGGAGGTTGCCGAGTTAACTCGCCAATTGATGAAGACGGCGCCCCGCGGTTCGGGTTCTCCGCTGTTGCGTAACACGAAAGGCAATCCCTGGCAGCGCATGACGGGGGTGGTCCGATTCATCACGTTGCGGGAGAAGCTGGGTTGGGACCGGGATCCCGTCAAGAGTAAGTACTCGTGTTACACCTGTCGACACACGTTCGCGCATCGCATGTTGTCTGGCTACTGGAATGACGGTGTGGGATGCTCGATTGAAACCTTGGCTGAGCTGATAGGCGACACGCCCAAAGTGGCCTTCGATCATTATGGACGCGAATGGGGGCAGCATTATCAAGCGCCTTTGTGGGCGGCCATTGGAGAAGGTGGCAATCACCAAGGCAAGGAGGGTGGGACAAGTTCGAAAACCGAAGGTGAGAGAACTCCCCGTCGTCGGCCGAAACGAGCGGGCGGCGGTCGTTCCCGCGAAGCGAACAACAGTGCGGCTCGCGGTGCAGCAAACACAAGAAAGAGAAAACACAAATGAAGTCGGACACTGGCCGTCGCCGACGCCCCCGTGGCAAGGCCTGGCACTGGCGGCAAACGAATGGTTGGTACTATACGCAGCCGGGAACGAAACGCCGGATTCCGTTGAAAGACGAAGACGGTCGACTCATCCGCGGCCGTGAGAATCAACAGGCGGCCGAACTGGCACTGGCGCGCGTCAGAGTGTCCGGCAATTGGCGACCGACGGCAGAGCCGGCCGATCATGACACGGTATTGGTAGCCAAAGTCTGTTCACGGTATATCGAGTACTGCGATCAGCGCGCCGCAGCGGGCACCATTAGCCAAGATTACTGCAAAGAAGTCACGCGTTACCTCAACGAGCTGTGCAGTTACTGCGGCGCTTTGCCAGTGACCGAGCTCAGGAAAGGACACGTCCAGCTGTGGGTGGAGAACCATCCGACGTGGCGCTCGCCTGTAACGCAGCGGTTTGCGATCGGCAGCGTGTTGGCGGCATTCAACTTTGCCCAGGAGCACGACGATGTCGTCAATCCGTTGAAAGGCCTGAAGAAACCGCCACCACGACCGCGGTTGCATTCCTTGACTCAGGAGGACGAAGAAGCGATGTGCGGCGCCACCGTGAAGCCCTTCGCCGATTTCCTCCAGGCCGCGATCCAGACGGGGTTGCGACCATTTTGCGAGCTGGCTCGTTTGACCGCTGTCGACGTCTTCGAGACAGAACGGGGCATGATGTGGCGGGTCTACTCGACGAAGACGAAGAAAGCGCGGAAGATCCCCGTGCGATCGAGAGTGGCGCAGATGACGCGCGAGTTGTTGTCCTCCCGGCCCAGTGACGCGAACAGCCCGGTATTTCGCAACGGCCAAGGTCGCCCGTGGAATAAGAACACGGGGGTCGGCCGATTTCGCAAGATCAGGCGAGATTTGGGTTGGGATCAGGACCCAGTCAGATGTCGCTACTCTTGCTACAGCTGCCGTCACACGTTTGCGCACCGCATGCTCGGTGGCTATTGGAACGACGGTGTCGGGTGTTCCATTGAAACGTTGGCCGAGTTGATGGGTGACACGCCACAAGTGGCCTTCGACCATTACGGACGCGAATGGGGACAACACTTTCAGGAACCACTATGGTCGGCCATCGGCTTGGGTGCTAACGAAAGACAGGCACCGGAACGTTCGTGATGTTGGGTGCGAACGGTAGCTCCCGGGCCGGAGGCGGCCCTCGTGCCGGGTCGCCTCAAGAATGGGGGAGCCCCAATGGTACGGTAATGCCCGGAAACGATTTAGGCTGGACAGGTGTTCGCCGTTGGTGGCGATGCCTGGGTACCACGCGCATCAGATCCTGAAGGCGTTCCACTTCCGTGACCGCTATTTTGATGCGCCCCTGTCCGCTTGGTCCACCTTGCAAGTAGGCGATGGTGACCCTTTCGCCCCGGATCAGCAACTCCCCTTGATCGGAGGCGGCCAGCCATTGATACTGCACTTTAGGCGAACGTCGTGCTAGCAGAATGAATTGCTCTTAGCAAAAAAGTGGCTCTCCGCCATGGTTAGTGTTGCAACACACCTAACCTTTTTGGAGAGCCAAGGATGGCCAAGCGTAAGCGTTCTTCCAAGCGTCCGCAACCGCAACACAAGAAGCAGGACAAGTCGCAGCATGACAAGCGTAAGCGACTTCAACTCCGCAATCCAGATCGCAAGAAAACAACGAGCGCCAAAGTACCGTTGACCGGTGCTATGCAGACGATGGTGTTGGTGTTGCAGTCCGTGATGGACCGGCGTATCGCGTTTCGGCTAGCGATCATTGTCGCCGGAATGCTGTTGGCCGATGATCGACGAACCGCCAGTGCTTGGTTCGTTGCCGGTGGCGTGCAAGATGATTGGGACCGCTTCTATGATTGCCTCAGGAGCGTGGGGCGGATTTCAGCAAACTTGGCTACCGTGGTCCTTGGCTTGGTCGTACAGAAGTTGGCTCCGACGCTGGGCGAACGCATCTTGCTCGGCATGGATGACTCGCCCACCTCTCGCTACGGACGGCACGTTGAAGGTGCCGGCGTGCATCACAATCCAACTCCTGGACCGGCGGACGGGGAATGGCTCTACGGTCACAATTGGGTCTGCTTGGCTTGGCTGGCGACGCATCCGCTGTGGGGTGTGATCGCGTTGCCGTTGCGGTCGCTGATGTACATTCGCAAGGTCGACGTGCCCAAACTGACGGCCAAGTATGGCAGCTGGGATTTTCGCACAAAACATCAACTTGGCGTGTTCCTGTTGAGTTGGTTCATGCAGACGATCCGCGCGTACGGCGTGCAGGCCAAGGTGTGGTTGGTCGTGGATGGCGCTTATGCGGCGCGACCGTTTCTCCTGGCGGTGTTGGCGATGGAGATCGTAGTCGTCAGCCGCTTGCGAAAAGATGCTTGCCTTTATGACTTGCCTTCTCAGGGTTCTCACGGCAACCGCATCTATGGCAAGAACAGAGTCAGTCTGGCCAAGCGTGCGGGGAGCCGCCAAGGTTGGAGCACCATCACGTATCATTGCCGCGGCGTCGAGGTGACCCGTCAGTACAAGACGTTCTTGGCGACCTCGAGGTTGATCAGCGGCCAGATTCGCGTGGTCATCGTTCGCTTTGAGGACGGTAGCTGGGCGCCCTACTTCTGCACGGAGACTTCGGCGGAAGTCCGCGACATCCTGGAAGCCGTTGCCGCGCGCTGGGCGATCGAAGAACACTTCCACGACGTCAAGGAAGTTTGGGGAGCGGGCCAACAACAAGTACGCAACGTCTGGTCCAACGTCGGATGCTGGAATTTGAACGGGTGGGTTTACACACTTGTCGAATTGTGCTGCTGGGACCAAGACAAGTCCGAGCTGACCGACCGCAGCGACCGGTCTTGGGATAACCCGGAGCGACGTCCGTCACATGCCGACCGCCGACGCACAATTGCCCGTGAAATGCTGCGAAAACCAATTCTCGCCGCTCTGCCCCGCACCCTAAACAACCCCTATTTCAGGACGCTCCTGGACCACGTTATTGCCCTCGCCGCATGATCCTCTAAAGTGCAGTT
>JAQBZB010000474.1 GCA_027622275.1 Planctomycetota bacterium
TTGTTCTTGGCAGGCGGCCTGCTCGGCGCGAAGTTCGGCGGTGGTCTGCTCGGCGTCGGTGACGGCCTGGTAGGCCCGCCGCGTCTGACCGGCCAGGGCCAAGCTGGTGGCTTTGACCGTCTCCTGCTGGACGTGGAACAAGTCGGGTGAGTGATGAGCGCCGAGATGTTGTTCGGCAGGAGCGATCAGGGCCGCGGCCTCGTCGCTGGTGACTTGCCTGACCGTGATCGACCAACTGGCCAGCGGCTGTCTTGACAGCGTTGGCGATGCTGCCGCAGACAGTATCGCAGGGAACTATCAGAGTGTCCGAGTTGGTGTGCGACCGCTCGCGGCGACTGCCACCAAAAGCCGAGCGTTTCGGCCTGCTGTCGCAAGTAGGCTTGTTGCCACTGGGGTGATTCCCGCCACGGGGTGGCGGAAGTAGATTGAGCCTTGGCATCCATGAGTTGACCTCCTTCAATGGCTGTCCAATACCATTGAAACATCAACCCTGGGTGCCATTTCAATAGGCTAGCACCGCTACCTGCACAAAGGTCCGATCAAGGTCATTGGCATCGCGGATGCCGACGATCTGAGCCATGATGCGGCTGACTTCGGCCGGCGTGTAGAACTGGCCCTTGCTCTTGCCGCTCTCGGTGGCGAAGTGCCGCATCAGGTATTCATAGGCGTCGCCCAAAATGTCGTCGCTGTCGGCTCGGTTCTTCGAGAATTCGAGCGCCCGGCTCTCGAAGATCGCGACGAGGTTTGTCAGACGATCAACTTTTTCCTTGCCGTCACCCAACTTCTCGGCGGAGTTGAAGTCGGGAAAGTCGGATTGGGAAAGCTGCTGGTTAGCCGCCGCGAGGGGAGCAACGACCTTCTTATTGATCTGGTCGCCGATGTCTGTTTGGCCCTTCAACGCGATCATCGCCTTGAAGCTGGCACCCTCGGGAATCGTGATCGGCGAGAATGGTTGCCCTTCAAACTTGTCGCTGATGTACTTGATGAACAACAACGACAGGACGTAATCCTTGTACTGGCTGGCATCCATCCCACCGCGCAGCGCGTCGCAACTGGATCACAGCGACGAATAGAGTTCCGATTTCTTCAGAGCCATCGAATTGTCCGGTTATTGATACATTCCCAAGCAACAGCCCCTTCAAGAACTGCCATGTTACGAGCCGCGAAACAGTCCGTTCACGCGATGAGGACTATCAGCATACCCGTCGTGCAAGCGACAATCCACTAGCCGAAGGGAACACAGCTAAGGCTGAAACCTTTAACAACTTGGTCCTCAAAGTCCGCGAAGTCACCGCAGTTCCTAGAGGCAGCCGCGTAGATCATCGCAACCGCGACGAAATCCTGATCGCAGAACTCGCCAAGCCAACTTCTCACACCGCGCCCCACCAGTTCTGTGTAGACTATGGCGACGAACTCATCACGACCGAACCAGTCGAGACGAGCCGATGCAGAATCGCTCTCCACAACTCGAAATCGACCACCGAGGAGATACCATGTTGCGACGATGTTTATCCGTGTACGTCTGGGGTTTGCTCGTTTGCGCCACGGCGTTGGCCGACAAGCCGTTTCCCGCGCATCGCGTGGCCGGTAATGTGTACTACGTCGGATCCGACGCATTGGCGACCTACCTGATCGCCACGCCCGAAGGGCACATCTTGATCAACAGCGGTTTTGAGGAGACCGTGCCGCTGATCGGGGCGTCGGTTGAATCGCTAGGCTTCAAGATGACCGACGTGAAGATCCTGCTGGAAAGCCATGCTCACTCGGACCACGTCGCCGGCCACGCGCGGTTGCAAGAATTGACCGGGGCGCAAGTTGTCGTGATGCGCGGCGACCATTCGGTGATTGCTTCCGGCGGGCAGGGGCAGTATCTGTATGCCGACAGTCGCTGGACGCCCTGCGCGGTCGATCGGGTACTGGATGATGGCGACGAAGTGAAGCTGGGCGGCACGACGTTGGTCGCGCACCTCACGCCCGGTCACACGCGCGGCTGCACCACCTGGGCCTGGCAAGCGACTGAGGGGGACAAGAAGTTCAACGTCGTGGTGATCGGCAGTCCGAACGTGAATCCCGGCTATCGGCTGGTTGGCAACCAGGACTATCCGCAAATCGCGGCCGATTTCGCCAAGACGTTCGTCGAGTTAAAGAAGTTGCCCTGCGACATTTTCCTTGGCGCGCACGGCAACTATTACGGCATGCACGCAAAGTACGAGCGTGTGAAAACCGCCGACACGAATCCGTTCATCGACCCGCAGGGTTATCGAGCTTACGTCGCCGAAAAGGAGGCAGCCTATCTGGCCACGCTCGCCGAGCAGAGGGCCGAGTAGGCCAACGGCATCAACGCCTCGCTCCAGTCGCCGGTCAAGCGGCAGGAGCTTGTCGCCGCGTTGCCCCGATTGAGTTTTCCGTAATTCAGCCCTTTGTTGAATGTTGGCCTGATCCGTCCCCGTCACGCCCTAGATTCGGCCTTGTCGGTCTGCCGATCGGCCATTGGATCTTGCGGTCCGTCAAACCGACGATCTTCACCCAGCTTCGGAAATGACACCAGACACGTTGTCCGTACCGAAATCGCGGCGTCTTATACGGGCCGAAGTAGAGCTTGAAGCGGTCGGAGTCGTTCATCGTCCGTATTGTCCCCGAATTAATGGCAGTAACTTGATCCAAGGGTTTATCATGGACCGAGCCTTGCCTCTGTTGCAAGGTTTGAGCTTGCTTGCAAAACGCCACCCGCAGACGTACAGTGCATCGAGTTGGGGAAAGCATCCGAAATTCCCGTCTTACGCCCAATTGAGTTGGGGCGATCAGAGGAGACTTGCCATGCTGCTGCGACCTGCGTTAGCTGTTTTGATGTGCCTGATCTGCTGGGCTCCGAGTTTTACTGCGGAGCTAACTGACACATCGGCAGAAGGTGCAGAGAACGCCAATTTCAGTGCCTGATGTGTTTATCGCTCGCTACGGGTTCTTACTGGCACTGTTGCTGGCTTTGGCTGGGGGCAGCGGGCCAACTCCACACGCATCGGCGGCGGACAAGACCGTCCTCAATGTGTTCATCCTCGCCGGCCAATCAAACATGGCTGGAGCCGATTCGGAAGTTCCCATACCTCCCGGATTTCAGCAAACGAAAGCCGATCGCGCGACGCGATTCACGATGGCACCGCTTCCAGACGGCGAGCAGTCACGACAGTATGTACCGTGGGGAGAGATTCAAGGTCACCAATCCAAGAACAAGCTTGTGCATGGCCCAGAAGTCGGATTCGTCCGCACGTTATACGCTGCTGGATGGAACGACGTGGCGATCATCAAGGTGCATGCCAACTTTGGCCGTGATGTGCAATCCTGGCCTTGGGGCGAGGGCGGCGCACTCTTCGATGCCTGGACGAAGTTCGTCGACGCCCGGCTGGCCGAACTCAGTGGTGCGGGACATTCGACTCGTGTTTGCGGCTTTCTCTGGCACCAAGGAATCGACGACGCCATACATGGCAAGCTCGCCGGCCACTACGAACGCAATCTCAGTGACCTGATCGTTGCGTTGCGCGATCGCTATGCCGGCGAACGGACGCCGTTCGTGCTGGCGCGCAGCGTGAACTCGCGGATCGCACAGCCTAATCCCGCTCCTGCAAACAACTCGTCGATGGCCATCGTACGGCAATCGCAAGTGAGAGTTGGAGAGTCGATGCCCGGCGCGGCGTGGATCGATGTGGATGATTTGCCCAATGTCAATACTCATCATTTCAGCGCCAACAGCCAACTCGTAATCGGGCGGCGTTTCGGCGAAGCGTTCTTGAACTTGCAGAGGAAAGCGGACGACTGAGAGTGCTAATGCCGGAGCGAACGACGACTGCGCCGCCGCTCCCGGCGAGTAATAAAGTGCAGCTTGCGCGAGCATTGCTGAGGTGCTGACAGTTTCAGGGACAGGTCATTCTCTTATTTGGAGTTGTGAATGAGCTGTTCAAACTGGGCGGGTGGCAGGTAATCCAGAGCTGGGTGTCCTTCCACTGCTGGCAGGCGGCGCTTTGTTCATGTCGGTTCAAGCGATCGGGATGACTCTTACGCTGGGGCTGTTTGGAGACGTGACACGAGTCAATATCGTGTACTCGTTACGCGGCCTTTGGGGAGTTCTGTGGACTTGGCTTCTAGCACGCCAAGTCGACGCGACTGGCTCTGGGCCGAGCTGCCGGACCATGGTCATGCGGCTGATCGGAGCTGTGTTGATCGGAGCCGTGCTGATCGGAGCCGTGTTGATCGGAGCCGTGTTGATCGGAGCCGTGTTGATCGGGGTCTCTGTAGTGATTTCGGTGACATGAGCCAACTCCAGATCGCACGCCTGTCGCTTTGAACCGCACGATCGGCGATTTAGCAAGGCGTCGTGTTTCGGGAGGACCGGATACGACAGCGATGCCGAGTTGTTCGGATTCAGGGACGCAGCACACGAGAGTTATCGCGAAGGTGCGACGGAATCTCGACGGCGGTGAGTTAGCTACGGTACGAACCGGGACGGCGATTGTTCCACTGCCGAGTCGATGTGAGCACCAGCGCCCACAGTTTGACTACAAATGTTGTTTTACCAAATCGCTTACGAATTGTAAATATTCGCGGAAGGTGTGGGGCTTCACGGATTGATCTGGCGGAGAGGGTGTAAATGTTCTATTTG